>JAOPZU010000019.1 GCA_025963955.1 Solirubrobacterales bacterium | reverse complement strand
GACGGCGCCGCCCGGCGCTGCGTCCGCCAGCAGCACGTCGGCCCACGTCGCCCCGGCCCGGCCCCGGTGCACGCCGCAGCCGACCAGCACGGCCTGGCCGGTCGCCGGGTCGGTGAGCCGCCAGCGGTACTGCTCGGTCGGCGTCCCGTGGGCGCGGGCCGGATCGGCGAACGGCGGGTCCGCGCCGGCCGCGCGGTAGCGGCTGAGCGGTCCCCTCACCCGCGCGCCAGATCGGTGCGCAGGAGCGGGTCGCGCTGCGCGAGGCGGTCGAGCACCATCAGGGTGCCGGCCCGCTGCATGAGGCGGTACTCGACGTCGGTGATCCCGACCGCCTGGAGCAGGACGTAATGGCCGAAGGGGAAGTCGCGCGGCGTGACGAACGGGTCCTTCCGCAGGCCGAGGGCCACGAGCGCCGAACGCGCGCCGTCCAGCGGCCCGCCCGGGGCCAGCCGCGCCCCGGCGTGGAACGGGCGCTTGTGCGTGAAGACGACCTTCGCGGTGCCCAGCAGCAGCGCGAAGGCCCAGTCGGGCGCGTGGTCGCCGGCGGGCGTGGTGAGCGTCAGCTCGTGGCCGTGGCCGCTGGTCTGCGGCCGGTCGTCCTGGGTCTTCTCCTCCAGGTCGGTGAGCCCGAAGGTGACGAAGTGCCAGTGGTCGGCGGCGCGGTAGGCGCTGATGCCGGCCAGCGTGCGCGTGGCGGACCCGTCGCCCGGGAAGGTGCGGTGCTCCACGGGCGCGTCGCCGTGCACCGCCCGGAAGGCGGTCTCGATGCTGTCCCGTCCGGGAGCGTGCGTGCGCTCGGCCACCCGCGCAGCGTAGAGCGACGGCCCGGCTCAGAGCTGCGACAGGGCCCTCGGCCCGGGAAGATCGAGGCGGACCCCGATGCGCCACGGCCGGCCGCCGCCCCCCGACCCGCCCATGCGCGCAGTGGCGAACAGCGGCCCGTGCCGCGCTTCGAGGGCGAGCAGGACGTCGTGGTAGTCCGTCGCGTCCTCCCGCGGCAGGTAGGCGAGCGTCGCCCCGGACGCCGAGCGCAGCGCGACCGCGCGCGGATCGTGCGGGTTCTCCGGTTCGGCGGCGATCCGGACCAGCAGCTCGGCGTCGAGCTGCCCGGACCCCTCCTCGACGCCGGCGGCCGCCAGCAGCGCGGGCACGTAATTGCTCGTGCCGACCGCCGGGACGGGGAAGCGCCCGGGACCGGAGATGACGAACGGATCGGCCACGACGCTCACGCCTCCGCGGAGCGCCGCCGGCGCACGGAGAGCGCGCGCTGGGCGATGAGCGCGGCCAGGCTCAGGATCACGACGCCGACGCCGTACGCGATCGTCGTGTCGTGCAGGCCGATCGCGCTGCTGCTGGCGAGGCCGGCCGCAACGGCCGGCACGCTGAAGGCGACGTAGGAGATGACGTACGCGACCGCGAACAGCTCACCGCGCTCGTGCGGCGCGGCCAGGCGGGCGAGGGTGCCGAAGCACCCGAGGGCGGCGGCGCCGAAGCCGACGCCGGCGACGACGGTGCCGCCGGCCGCCAGCCCCGCCCGCTCCGCCTCGACCCCCGCCAGCGTCATCAGCATGCCGCCGGCCAGCAGTGCGGCCGCGGTCGCCATGACGCGTCCCGACGGCCACGCCCGCAGGACGAACGCGGTGACGGCACCCGTCCCGCACAGCAGCGTCACGACGAGCCCGCCGATCAGGTGGCTGTGCAGTCCGAAGAGCGACGCGGCCACGGAGGGGCCGAGCGAGAGGTAGAGGCCACCGAGCGCCCAGCTGGCGGCCAGCACCGGCACGAGGGCGAAGACCTCCGGACGCAGGTGGACCGGGATCCCCACCCGCGGCACGAGGGACGCGCGGGCGCCGGGGCGGCCGGCGGAGGTCTCCGGCATCCGCGCGACGACCGCCGCCGCGAGGACCATCCCGGCCAGCAGGACCGCGTAGACCAGGTGCGTCGGCGCCGGCCCGACCTGGACCAGCACCCCGCAGCCGAGGGCGCCGACCGCCAGCCCGCTGATCGGGGCGATGCCGTTGACCACCCCCGCACGGCCCGGCGCGTGGGACGGGTTCAGGTCGACCAGGGTCGCCCCGAGCGTCGTCATCGCCGCACCGGTCGCGACGCCCTGCAGCACGCGGGCGAGGGCGAGCACCGGCACGCCGCCGGCCACGATGAAGAGCACGAGCGCCACGGCCTCCAGCGCGATGGCGGCGGCCAGGACCGGGCGGCGCCCGACGTGGTCGGAGAGCGCGCCGACGACCAGCAGCGCGGCCAGCAGCCCGACGACGTAGACGGCGAAGACCGCGGTCAGCGTCGTCGCGGAGAAGCCCCACTCCTCCTGGTAGACGACGTACAGCGGGGACGGAGCGCTGGAGGCGGCGGTGAAGACCACGAAGATCGCCGTGATCGCGGCGAAGGCGAACGGGTGCGACAAGCGGCCGCGGCCCGGGACGGGATCGGTGGTGTCGGTGCGGCCGGTGCGGCTGGGTGCTGCGGTCAGGGCGGACATGCGGCTCCTTGATGCAACGATCGATGCGTTAGAAGCACCGTAGCAAACGCATCAATCGATGCGATAATGGACGGGATGACCCTCGAAGCGCCGACCCAGACCCGCCCCGGAGGACGTTCTGCCCGTGTCCGTGCCGCCGTACACCGCGCGGCGCAGGAGCTTCTGGCCGGCGGTCCCGCCGACGCGCTCACGATCCCGCTCATCGCAGCGGGCGCGGGCGTCCATCCGACGACGGTGTACCGCCGGTGGGGCACGCTCGGCGAGCTGCTCGCCGACGTCGCGAGCAGCCGCTTCAGCGGCGGACTCGTCGTCCCGGACACCGGGTCGCTCCGCGGTGACCTGGAGCAGTGGGCCGCCGGCGTCGCCACCGATCTGCGGGACCCCAAGACGCTGGCGATCATGCGGGCCGCCATCGGCGCGGCGGGCGTGGAGGGCGGCTCCGCCTGCGTCGCCGACCGCCACGAGCAGCTCGAGGCGATGCTCGAGCGGGCCCGCTGCGCCGGGGAGACGGACGTCCCGGACCGCGAGCAGGCGGCCGACGCCCTGCTCGGCCCGCTGTACTACCGCGCGATCTTCGGTGAGCAGCCCGGCAGCCCCGCGTGGGCCCGCGGCCTCGTCCCACGACTGCTGGGCTGAGGGCCCCGCCCGGCTCCGGCTCCGCGTTTGCCGGGCGAGCCCCCCGGAGAAAACGCACCCATGAGCACCACCGCAGACCGTTCGACCGCCCAGCTGCTGACCGACCTTTCCGAGCAGACCACTGCGCTCGTGCGACAGGAGCTGCGGCTCGCGCAGCTCGAGCTCCAGCAGAAGGGCAAGAGGGTCGGCGTGGGCGCCGGGCTCTTCGGCGCCGCGGGAGTCGTGGCGCTCTACGGCGGCGGCGCCCTCGTCGCGGCCGCGATCCTCGCCCTGGCGACGGCGCTCGACGGGTGGCTCGCAGCGCTGATCGTGGCGGTCGTCCTGTTCGTGGTCGCCGGCGTGGCCGCGCTGCTCGGCAAGAAGGAGGTCAAGCAGGCGGGTCCGCCCGTCCCCGACCACGCGGTGCAGAGCACCCGCGCGGACCTCGACACCGTCAAGGAGGCGGCCCACCGATGAGCGACTCCGAGCAGTACGCGGGCAAGAGCCCCGACGACGCTGCCGCCGATCCGGTCGCAGAGGCCGAGGCGCAGATCCGCGAGACCCGCGAGGAGCTCGCGGAGACCGTCGAGGCGCTCGCCGCCAAGGCGGACGTGAAGGCCCGCGCGGGCGAGAAGGTCGACGAGACGAAGGAGACCCTGGCGGCGAAGGCGGCCGAGGCGAAGGAGCTCGCCGCCGAGAAGGCCGCGGCCGCGAAGGCCGCCGCGCCGTCCTCCCCGCAAGAGGCGGCCGATGTCGCGCGTCAGAACCCCGCAGCCGTCGGTGGAGCCGCGGCCGTCCTGCTGCTGCTGCTCCTGCGCCGCCGTCGCCGCCGGCGCCGGGCCGCCGTGGCGATCCTGCTGCCCGACTGAGGCCTCTCCGGCACCGTCCTGGCGCGCCCCCGGGTAACGCGGGCGGCCGGGCGGCCTATGTCCTGACATGACGAGGGTCGCAGTGGTGCTGGGCGCAGGGGGCATCACCGGGATCGCCTGGCTGCTCGGCGCCCTGGAAGCGGTGCATGAGCAGACCGGATGGGATCCGGCCGGCGCCCACGTGCTCACGGGCACGTCGGCCGGCGCGGTGGCCGCCACGGTCACCGTCGCCGGAGTCCCGGCGGAGGACCTGCTCCGGATGGCGGAGGACCCGGTCTTCCTCGACGCCGCCATCGCGCGGGCCACCGCGGACCCGCGCGCCCGGAGCCGCCCCGGTCCGGCGTGGCCCGGCTCGATCGCGCTCGGCCTCAGCGGCCTGCTGAGCGCTGACCCCCGCGCGCGGATCAGCTCGCTGGTGGGTTTCCTGCCGCGGGGGCTGCGCTCGGGCGACGAGATCCGCGGCCTCACGCACGCGGCGGCTGCGGGCGGGTGGCCCGCCGACCAGACGCTGCTGCTGCACGCCTGCGACTTCCGGACCGGCCGCAGGGTGAGCTTCGGCGCGGCGGACGCACCGCCGGCCTCGCTCGCGGACGCGGTCGTCGCCTCCTGTGCGGTGCCGGGCTACTACCGCCCCGTGCGCATCGACGGCCGGGACTACGTCGACGGCGGCATCGCATCGTTCGCGCACCTTGACCAGGTCGCGGGCCTGGACTGCGATCTCGTCCTCTGCCTCTCCCCCTTCGCCTCCCGCGCCCGCGGGTCCGCCGCCGACGCGACGCTCTTCGGCGCCGCGCGACGCGCCACCGCCTGGCAACTCGGGCGCGAGGCCGCCACGCTGCGGGCCGCCGGCACGCGCGTGGTCACCGTCGAGCCCGAGGCGGCCGAACTGCGCGCCATGGGCCTGAACCCGATGGACCGCGGGCGCTCCCGCGCGGTGCTCGAGGCGGCGCGCGACGGGGTGGGCGCGCGCATCGCGGCACTGCTGGATGGCGTCGACCTGCCTTCGGCCGGACGCCCCGCGGCGCCCGTGCAGGCCGCTCTGGCCGCCGCCGCCTGATCGGCCCCCGCGGGGTCTTCCGCATTTCCCCGACGCGGTGTCTAGTGTCTGAAGCGATGAACGGGTTGATCGACGGGGCCGACCGCGTCTACTGGTGGTTGCGTCAGCATCCCCCGGTGGCGGGTGGAATAGGAGTCGCGGTGGTGGCCGTGATCGCCGCGCTGCTGCTGCTCGGCGGGGGCGGCAAGGGCTCCTCGGGCAAGCTGCCGGCAGACGCGGTCGCCAAGGTCGGCGACACGCCCATCACGCGCACGCAGCTCGCGCACTGGCAGGGGGTCTACACCGCCGCGTCCACGGCGACGACGAAGCCGACGGCCGCCGAGGCCCGCAAGGCCGCCTTCGAGCTGCTCGCCGGCTCCGCGTGGATCGTCGCCGAGGCCGACCGCCAGGACGTCGTCGTCACGCCGGCCGAGGCGAAGACGGCCGCCGACACCTACCTCAAGCAGGCGGCGACGCAGGCCAAGGTCACGCAGGCGGCGCTCCTCAAGCAGCTCGGCACCACCGCTGCCGACGTCCAGTTCCAGCAGCGCGTCTCGCTCCTGGCGCAGCGGCTGCAGGAGAAGATCGTCAAGGCGCTCCCGGCGCCGACGGCCGCCCAGATCAAGGCGGCCTACGACAAGGACCCCGGCCGCTGGGCGACGCCGACGCAGCGGAACGTCGAGGCGCTGATCACCGGCACGAAGGCGGACGCCGACGCCGCCCTCGCCGCGTTGAAGGCGGGCAAGACCTTCGCCGAGGTCAACACGCAGTACTCGACGAACTCGACGCTGACCCAGGCGGGCGGGAAGCTCGACAACATCAAGCCGGGCACGACCGAGGCGGACGTGGAGAGCCCGATCTTCGCCGCGCCCGTCGGCGGGCTCCAAGGCCCGCTGAAGATCAGCGACGCCTACCTCGTCTTCCGCGTGAAGTCGAGCACCCCGCTGGCGACGCAGACGCTCGCGCAGGCCTCGCCGACGATCAAGGCGGACCTCACCGCCACCGCGCAGAACGCCGCGACGACGTCGTTCCTCACCCAGCTGCGCAAGCGCTGGAAGCCGAAGACGACCTGCGCGGTGTCCGTCGGTACGAGCGACTACTGCGGCACGAAGTCCTGACGTCGGCGCTGTTCCGCGCCCTGAAGTACGGCAGACCTGACGAGCGGCCCGGCGCGACGCGCGGGACCGGTACGGACCGCTAAGCTCGCTGCCGCCCGCGGGGGAATGAGTTAATGGCTATGCGCGCGGTCTCCAAAACCGTGAATCCGGGTTCGAATCCCGGTTCCCCCGCCTGAGCCGACGGCGCGCCGCCCGCGCCCGGCGACGGTCCTGTTCCGATGCGGGCGGAGGGACTCGAACCCCCACGCTCTTTCGAGCACGAGGACCTAAACCTCGCGCGTCTACCAGTTCCGCCACGCCCGCTCGGTGGCCGCGCCACCAAAGGTGGTGCACGGCGCTGGCGCGGATTGTATGGTCGTGGCGCCATGGCCGCTGACAAAGACGTCGTCATTGAACACCCGAACCGCGACAAGCCGGGGAGCAAGCTCACGAAGCTCGTCGTGATCCTGCTCCTGCTGGCGTCCGCAACGCTCGTGATCGTCGTCACGGTCGGGGGCTGGGACGCCACCGCCGGCGCGCAGCCCGTGTCGCTCTTCTTCGCCGCGATCTACGTGCTCATCGCGTTCTACGTGGCCCGCTGGAACCGCGGCGTCCTGCCGGTCTCCGCCGCCCTGGCGATGATCCTCGGCATCTTCGCCGCCGTCTCGGTCCCGGGCTGGTTCGACCGCAACGCCTCCGGCTACACCGACCCGTCGCTGAGCGCCGACCTCCTCGGCACCCTCACCGCCGTCATCGTCCCCGTCCAGATCCTCCTCATCGCCTTCGCCATGCGCGGTTTCGCGCAGGCCTGGAACATCGAGGTGGAGCGCCTGTCGGACGGGACGACGCGCGCGGTCGCGGGGAGCTAGGCAGCTCGGCGCCGCCGGAGTACCCGGAGCGGGATTCGAACCCGCACTGAATCGATTTTGAGTCGATTGCCTCTGCCGTTGGGCTATCCGGGCGTGGAGCAAAGCCTACGTGAAGTGAGCCGAGGATCCGCGGTCGTCCACACCACCGACACGTCTCACCCCGTGGCCCGGGAGCGTCAGCTCCCCTCCACCCGCCCCAGCAGGTCCGCCGCGATCCCTGGCGCGGCCACCAGCACCCCCGTCGGCAGCACGTCGTCCCCGGCCAGCGACCGGACCTCGAGCCCCGAGGCGGCGCAGAGCAGCACGCCGGCGGAGATGTCCCACGGTTTGACGCCCCACTCGTAGTAGCCGTCCAGGCGGCCGGCGGCGGCCCAAGCCAGGTCGAGGGCGGCGGCGCCCGCCCGGCGCACGTCGCGCACCTCGGGCAGGAGCGCGGCGACGAC
>JAOPZU010000039.1 GCA_025963955.1 Solirubrobacterales bacterium | reverse complement strand
CGGCGACCGCAGCGTCAGGACCGGCGTCCCGTTCTGGACCTTCGACGGCAGCGCGAAGAAGCGGCCGGCCCGCGGGATGTCGCCGTCGCTGAGTGCCCCGAGCCACTTGCGGATGACGCGGCGGCTGACGGCGTCCGTCCCGCCGCCGTCCGAGCGCTGCGGCACCCCACGCGGCACCTGGTAGGCCTTCGGCCGCTGCGGCACCGCCGGCGGCGACGGCGCCGTCGGGGTCGATCCGGCGCCGCCCGTGGCGTCCAGCGTGATGGTCCGGCCGTCCCCCCCGCTTCCGCATCCGGCCAGCAGCCCAAGGGCCCCCACCGCGAGGACCGTCGGAAGGAGCAGGACGCTGCGGCGCATCGGGACCATGATGGCAAGTACGCGCGCAGCGCCCGATCGGGTGACCCGGCCCGTACCATGGACCGCATGACGCCCGCCTTTCCCGCCTCGGACGGCCTCGAGGTCACTCCCGAGCAGACCCAGCAGGCACTCGCCGACGGCACCGCCATCGTCGTGGACGTCCGCGAGCAGGACGAGCGCGACGCCGGTCACATCGACGGCAGCCGCCACATCCCGCTGCAGTCGCTCTCGGCCGAGGCCGGCAGCCTCCCGAAGGACACGACGATCGTCTTCCAGTGCCGCGTCGGCGGCCGCTCCGCGATGGCCGCCCAGGCGCTGCGCCAGGCGGGCTTCGACGCCTGGTCGATGGCGGGCGGCCTGCTCCAGTGGGACGCCGAGGGCCGCGGCCTGGTGCCCGAGGGCGGTACCGTCGCCGATCACTGACGGGTGCGGGACCGCCCCCGGCCGGGCGGCTAGATCTGGACGGAGACCGCCTTCGGCCCCTTGTCGCCCTGCTCCTCCTCGTACGAGACCCGCGTGCCCTCCTCGAGCGAGCGGTACCCGTCCGCGATGATCCCCGAGTGGTGGACGAACAGGTCGCGGGAGCCTTCGTCAGGCGTGATGAACCCGAAGCCCTTGTCGTCGCTGAACCACTTCACGGTGCCGGTCGGCATGTCTGGCAATCCTCCGAGATTTCCGGGCCGGGGCGGCAGCCGGTCAAGGCCCCGCACCGGACGATGTACAGCCGAAACGCTACCGCAGGAAACCGGTCCTTCCCAGTGGGCGCCTGACGATGCGGCGCCGTTCCGGGCGTCGCCGGGCGCACCGCCCCCTCGACATCCGACCGCCCGATCGGCGATCGTGCGCAGATGGACTCCACCATCGTCGCGGTCGTCACGGGCGCCTCGAGCGGGCTGGGCGAGGCGACCGCCCGGCTGCTCGCCACCGAGCACGGCGCGCGCGTCGTGCTCGTCGCCCGCCGCGAGGAGCGGCTGCAGGCGCTCGCGGCCGAGCTCCCCGGGGCGAGCTACGTCGCCACTGACCTGACCGATCCACGCGCCGCTGACGCCGTCCGCTCACACCTGCTGGAGGAGCACGGCGGCCGCGTCGACCTGCTCGTCAACAACGCGGGGGCCGCCTGGCGCGCGACGTTCGCCGACGGCGGCTTCGACAACGTGCAGCGCACCATGGCGGTGAACTTCGACGCCGTCCTGCGGCTCACCGAGGCGCTGCTGCCGTTGCTGCGCGCGAGCGCGCCGAGCGCGATCGTCAACGTGTCCTCCACCGCGGCACGGGTGACGCGCCCGGGCTCCGCGGCCTACTCGGCCTCCAAGGCGGCGCTCGCGGCCTGGTCGGACGGCCTGCACCTGGAGGAGGCGCCGCACGGCGTGCACGTCGGCGTGGTCCTGCCCGGCTTCATCAGCACGGAGGGCTTCCCGCAGTCCGAGCTCACCGCCAACGCGGCGACGCGCTGGCTCGTCTCCACGCCCGAGAAGGGTGCCCGGGCGATCCTGGACGCGGGCCTTGGCCGGCGTGCGGAGCGCTACGTGCCGCGACCCTACGCGCTCGCCGCGGTCCTGAAGATCGCGCTGCCGGCGGCGGCCCGGCTGATCCTCGGCGGCGGGCCCGCGAAGGCGATGACCACGCGAACCGGCGCGGACGCTGCGGACGAGGCCGCCGCGTCCGCGGGCGCCGCGGCCGACTGACCCCACCGCGGCGCAGCGGGCGGTCCGGGTCAGTCCTTGCCGGCCGGGACTTCGATCTCGCGCTTGAGGATCTTGCCCGTCGGCCCCTTCGGCAGCTCGTCGACGAGCCAGACCAGGCGCGGGTACTTGTAGGCGGCGACCTGCTCCTTGACGAAGCCCTGCAGCTCCTCGGGCGTGGCCTCGGAGCCCTCCTTCAGCGCGACCGCGGCACCGACCTCCTCGCCCAGGTCCGGGTGCGGCATCGCGACGACAGCCGCCTCGCGCACCGCCGGATGCTCGTAGAGGACCTCCTCGATCTCGCGCGGGTAGACGTTGTAGCCCCCGCGGATGATGAGGTCCTTCTTGCGGTCGACGATGAAGAAGTAGCCGTCCTCGTCCACCTTCGCCATGTCGCCGGAGAAGAACCAGCCGTCCTTGATGGCCTCCGCGGTGGCCTCCTCGCGGTTCCAGTAGCCCTTCATCACGTTGTGGCCCTTGATGGCGATCTCGCCGACCTCACCCGTCGGGACCTCCTCGCCGGCGTCGTCGACGACCTTCATCTGCACGCCGTCGATCGGGGTCCCGATCGAGCCGGCCTTGCGCTCGCGGTCCGGGTGGTTGAAGGAGGCGACCGGCGAGGTCTCGCTGAGGCCGTAGCCCTCGAGGATCTTGCAGTTGAAGTGGTCCTCGAAGGCCTTCATCGCCTCGACCGGCAGCGCGGAGCCGCCCGACGCGCAGACCTTCAGCGTGGAGGTGTCGGCGGTCTTCGCGTCCGGGTGGTGGAGCATCGCGCCGTACATCGTCGGCACGCCCTCGAAGACGTTCACCTTGTCTCGCGCGATGATCGCGAGCGCCTTGCCCGGCTCGAAGCGCGGGATGAGCGTCAGCAGCCCGCCGGCGGCAATGGTCGCGTTCAGGCCGCACGTCTGGCCGAACGAGTGGAACAGCGGCAGCGCACCGAGGACGACGGCGTCGTCGCCCAGGTCGAAGAGGCTGCGCGCGATCTCGGCGTTGCGGCGCATGTTGGAGTGGGTCAGCTCTGCGCCCTTAGGGGTCCCGGTGGTGCCCGAGGTGTAGAGGATGACCGCGGTGTCGTCGTCGGCCCGCTCGACGGGTGTCGCGTTCGCGGGCTCGAACTCCTGCAGCAGCGCGAAGAAGCCCGTCGGCTCGACGACGATGCACTCCGCTCCCGCCTCGTCCGCCCCGACCCGCGCGGCGTCCGCGAAGCCCTCCCACGCGAACACGGCCTTGGCCCCCGGGTCCTTGAGGTAGAAGCTCGTCTCGCGGCCCTTCAGCAGGACGTTCATCGGGACGACGACACCGCCGGCGCGCAGGATGCCGTAGTAGGCGATCGCGAAGTGCGGGACGTTCGGCAGCATCACGCCGACGCGGTCCCCGGCAGCGATGCCCTTGGCGGCGAGCAGGCCCGCGACGCGCTGGGTCAGCTCGTCGAGCTGGCCGTAGGTGAGGACCGCGTCGTCGAGCTTCAGCGCGGGGTGCTCGGGATTCCGCGCGGCCGAGTCGGACAGAAAGGTGGCGAGAGAGGCGCTCATGGTCCGACCCTACCCGAGCGTGTAGGTCCGGGATCCCGTCCCGCGTGAGCCTGACGCACTGCGGAAGCTCGCGCCGATCCGGTAGTGGCCGCGGCGGATCGCGCGGCTCAGCCGGACGCTGACCAGACGGCTGCGGGTGGTGCTCACGCGCGCGACCCGCGCGCTCCCGATGCGGCGGCCGGCGCCGTCCCGGACCGTCA
>JAOPZU010000631.1 GCA_025963955.1 Solirubrobacterales bacterium | reverse complement strand
GGGCCGCCTGTGCCCGCATGAGCTTGGAGGTCTGGGTAGGGGAAGTCATCTGTGACCGATCTGGGTCGCCGTCTTGACAAACGGAACCATAGCTCCGTATTTTCGGAAGCACAAACGGAACCGGAGTTCACTTTTCATGACCAAACTGGAAACCCCTCGCGAGAAGAACCGCGCGCTCGCCCTCCTGGCGATGACGCAGTTCATGATCGTCATCGACGCGTCCATCACGAACGTCGCGCTGCCGTCCATCGGCGCGGACCTGAAGATCCAGCAGGCGGACCTCTCGTGGATCGTCAACGCGTACACCCTCACCTTCGGCGGCTTCCTGCTGCTGGGTGGACGGCTGGCCGACCTCATCGGCCGCCGGCGCATGTTCATGGTGGGCCTCGTCGTCTTCGCCCTCGGCTCGTTCCTCGGCGGGGTCGCCGGGAGCCAGGGCTTCCTCGTGGGCGCCCGGGCGCTGCAGGGTCTCGGCGCGGCGCTCATCGCCCCCGCCGCGCTGTCCCTGGTCACCACGATCTTCTCCGAGGGCGCCGAGCGCAACCGCGCCCTCGGCGTGTGGGGCGCCGTCGCCGGCGCCGGTGGCGCCGCGGGCGTCCTGCTCGGCGGCGTGCTGACGGAGATCGACTGGCGGCTCGTGCTGTTCGTCAACGTCCCCGTCGCGGTCGCGGTGCTGGCGCTGGCGCCGCGGCTGCTGCTCGAGTCCAAGGCCGAGACCGACGTGACGAGCTTCGACATCCCGGGCGCGGTCGCCGTGACCGCGGGCCTCGCGCTGCTGGTCTACGCGCTCGTCGACGCCGAGCAGGCCGGCTGGTCCTCAGGGACGACGCTCGGCCGCCTGGCCGGCGCCGCGGTGCTGCTCGCGGGGTTCGTCCTCATCGAGCGACGCACCCGCCACCCGCTGATGCCGTTCTCGATCTTCCGCCTGCAGACCCTGCGCGGCGCGAACGTGGCGGGGCTGCTGACCGGCATGTCGCTGTTCTCGATGTTCCTGTTCATCTCGTTCTACCTGCAGTACGTCCTGGGCTACTCGGCGCTGAAGACGGGCATCGCCTACCTGCCGCTGTCGCTCGTGATCATCTTCTCCGCGGGCGCCGCCTCGCAGCTCGTGACGAAGATCGGCTTCAAGCCGACGCTGATGGGAGGCCTCGGGCTCGTGGCCGTCGGCCTGCTGTGGTTCTCGCGGATCGACGCGGACGGCAGCTACCTGGCGGACGTCGTGGGGCCGTCGGTGATCGCGGGCGCGGGACTCGGCTTCACCTTCGTGCCGATCACGATCGCGGCGGTCACCGGCACGACGGGCGAGGAGGCCGGCCTCGCGTCGGGATTGATCAACACCTCGCAGCAGATCGGCGGCGCGCTCGGCGTCGCGATCCTCGTGTCGATCTCGACCTCGCGGATCGCGGACTTCGGGCCCGTCCAGATGACACAGCGCAACCCCGCCGCGCTGACCGAGGGCTACTCGCGCGCGTTCCTGATTGGCGCGGGCTTCGCCCTGGCGGCCGCGCTGCTGTCGGCCCTGTTCATCTCCTCCAAGGACTCCAAGGAGCAGGTGGAGGCGGCCCGGCGCGGCGAGGCGGTCCCCGCCGCCGCCTGACGCCGGCGGCGCCTGGGACCGGTCCCCTACTCGGACGCGGCCTCGTCGGCCGCGTCCGGCTCCAGCGGCGGGGCGTCGACCGGCTTGGCGTTCTCGACCAGCAGGTCCATCGCGAGGCCCTGGGCCAGGTCGGCCTCCAGCTCGGCCAGGCGCCCGTTCTTCTCCAGGCGGGCGCGCAGCTTCTCCGGCGTCGTGTTCTCGCGGATCGCGGTCGGCTGCAGCGCCTCGAGGATCTCGCCCTCGGACGGCTTGATGTCCTCGGCGGCGATCACCGCGTGGATGACCGCCTCGCGGCGCAGCGCCTGCTCGGCGTCGGGCTTGGCCTCCTGGAGGATCTCCTCCTCGCTCTTCTGGGCGATGCCCATGTAGGCCTCCTTGGAGATGCCCTGGTGCGAGAGGGAGTGCAGTATGCGGTCGAAGAGCTCGCGGGCGCGGGCCTCGATGAGGGCGTCCGGGACCTCGACCGTCGCGTTCGCGGTGACGGCGTCCAGGACCGCCTCGCGCCACTCGCCGTCCACGCGGGTGGCGGCGTCCTCGCGGAGCTTGGCGGCGAGATCCTCGCGGAGCTCTTCGAGCGTGTCGAAGCCGGCGGCGTCCGAGGCGAACTCGTCGTCCAGCGCGGGGAGCTCCTTGACCTTGACCTCCTTCACCGTGATGTCGAACTGCGCCTCCTGGCCCGCGAGCTGCTCCGCCTGGTAGTCCGCGGGGAAGGTCACGTCGATGCGCTTCTCGTCGCCGGCGGAAGCGCCGAGCAGCTGCTCCTCGAAGCCCGGGATGAGGGTGCCGGTGCCGAGCTCGACCATCTGGTCGCGGCCCTCGCCGCCTTCGAAGGCCTCGTCGTTCAGGAAGCCCTTGAAGTCCATGACGACGAAGTCGCCGGCCTCGGCCGCGCCCTCCTTGGTCTCCAGGCGGGCGGCGCGCTCGCGCAGCTGCTCGACCTGGGCGTCGATGGCGGACGGCTCGGGCTCCGCGTCGCGCTTCGGCGCCTCGACGCCCTTGTACTCGCCGAGCGTCGCGACCGGGCGCACGCCGATCTCGAAGCTGAAGGTCAACGGCGCGCCCGCTTCGGGCAGCTCCGGGAAGTCGAGCTCGGGCTCGCCGACGGGGGCGATGCCGGCCGCGTCGACGGCGCTGGAGTACCAGCGGCCGATCTGCGTGCGGATGGCCTCGTCGAGCACGGCCTCGCGCCCGACCTGGCGGATGACGACCGGCGGCGGGATCTTGCCCTTGCGGAATCCCGGCAGGCGCATGTCGCGCCCGATCTGGCGGGCGGACTCCTGCAGGCGGCGCTCCAGCTCGGCCGGACTCACCTCGGCGGCGACGCGCACGCGCGACTCCGGCAGCTCGGTGACGGTGGTGGTGATGGGGTCGGTGACGGCGGCCATTAGACGAGCCACGATACCTTCGAGGCGTGTCCGAGCGGATCCTGACCGGCCGTGAGCGCCTGGCCGCCCGCCACCTCACCGGCCCCCTGGCGCACTTCGTCGCGGGCGCGCAGGACTGGGGTCTGCTGCTGTGGCGGTGGGCGCGCGGCCGCCTGCCCGACTGACCCCCGCGGGCGGGTCAGCGCCGCAGCGCGAAGATCGGCCAGGCCCCGGGCACGCCCTTGAGCGCGTGCATCCCGCGGTCCGCGAAGTCCAGGCCGCTGCCGACGACCGTGCCGTAGGTGGTCCCCGACACGAGGATCTCCCCCGGCCCCGCCGTCGAACCGACCCGCGCGGCGACGTGCACCGCCATGCCGCCGACGTCGCCCCCGATGCGCTCGCACTCGCCGGTGTGCATGCCGACGCGGAGGGTCAGCCCGAGGCCGTGCAGCGTGTCGACGATCGCGGCCGCGCAGCGGACGGCCTGCGACGGCGGGCCCGCGAACGTCGCCAGGAACGCGTCGCCGATCGTCTTGACCTCCTCCCCGCCGAAGCTCGCCAGGGTCGCGCGGACGGCCGCGTCGTGCGCGGCCAGCAGGTCGCGCCAGCGCGCGTCGCCGAGGGTCGCCGCCCGGGTCGTGGCGTCCACGATGTCGGTGAAGAGGACGGTCAGCAGCTCGCGCTGGAGGCCGCCGCCGCGGCGCCCACCGGTGAGGAACGCCTCGATCTCCCCCAGCAGCGCCTCGGCGTCGCCCACCATCGGCAGGTTGTCGATCCCGGGCAGCTCGACCAGCCGGGCGCCGGCGATGCGCTCGGCCAGGTAGCGCGAGTGGCGCACGTCGATGAGCTGGTCCTCCGTGCGGTGCAGCACGAGCGTCGGCACGCGGATCAGCGGCAGGTGCGGTCGCACGTCGACCTGGGCCAGCGCGGCCGACATGCGCTCCATCCCGGAGGGCGTCATCGACTGACGCTCCAGGCGCGCGAGCCAGCTGCGCATCCGCTCGTCGTCCGCGACCGTCGGCGCGATCCGCGCGAGGTTGGCTCCCGTCCCCCACTCCGCGACGAGCAGCGCGACGCGCCGGGCCCGCTCCTCCTGCGTCCCCGCCCACGCGATCTCGCCGTCCTCGCCCGGCAGGTTGCGGACGACGGGGGCGTAGAGCAGCAGCGCGAGCGTCCGCTCGGGGTGCGCCGCCGCGAAGGCGAGCGCCTGCGAGGCCCCGCCCGTGTACCCCATGAGCACGGCGCGGTCGGTCCCGAGCGCGTCCAGGACCGCTTGCACGTCGCCGACGTCCTCATCGTCAGAGAGCTCCCCCACGTGCGGGTCGGACAGCCCGCTGCCGCGGCCGTCCATCAGCACCACGCGTGCGGTCTGCGCGAGCCGGCCGAAGAAGCGCATGACGCCCGGCTCCTCCAGCAGCGCCTCCACGTGGGAGATCAGCCCGCTCAGGAACACGAGCTCGACCGGTCCCTCCCCGATCGTCCGGTAGGCGATGCTCGTTCCGCCGTTGCGGGCCCAGCGCGTCGTGCTGGGGACGGGCTGCGTCCCGCGGGTGCTGTCCATCTAGCCGTGCGGCGGGAGCGGCAGGCGTGTGGCGGCCGGGTGCATCGGGCGAGCGTCCCACGCTGTGCCCGCCGTGACAACCACGGCCTTTGCCGGCCGGCACCAAGCCGCGACTGCGGGCTTGTCGCCGGGCGACTTGCCCTGGACGGGCGCCATCGGCGAGGCTCGGCCCATGCGCGGACTGATGCAGCCCTTCCCCCTGACCCTCGTCCATGCCTTCGAGCGGGCGGAGCGCCTGTGGCGCGACAAGGCGGTGGTCACGGTCACCAAGGACGGCCGGGAGCGGACGACCTACGGCGAGTGGGCCGACCGGACCCGGCGCCTGGCGGGCGCGCTGGACGAGCTCGGCGTGAGCGCGGACGGCCGCGTGGGCACCTTCGCCTGGAACTCCGCCCGCCACCTGGAGCTGTACTTCGCGGCGCCGTGCACGGGCCGCGTGCTGCACACGCTGAACATCCGCCTGTTCCCCGAGCAGGTCGTCTACGTCGCGAACCACGCCGAGGACGAGGTCGTCTTCGTCGACCGCTCGCTGCTGCCGCTGTTCTGGCCGCTCGTCGACCAGCTGGAGACCGTCCGCCACGTCATCGTCATGGACGACGGCGAGGGCACGGACATCCCGGACGACCCGCGCGTCCTGGACTACGAGGAGCTGCTCGCGCGCTCGACGCCGGTCGAGCGCTTCCACGTGGAGGACGAGAACACCGCGGCGGCCATGTGCTACACGAGCGGCACCACGGGCAACCCGAAGGGCGTCCTCTACTCCCACCGCTCGATGACGCTGCACGCGATGGCGACGATGCTGGCGGACACCTTCGGCCTCTGTGAGGCGGACGTGATCCTCCCGGTCGTCCCGCAGTTCCACGCCAACGCCTGGGGGCTGGCCCACGCCGCCGTCATGACCGGGGCCTCGCTCGTCATGCCGGGGCCGGACCTGTCCGCTCCCGCGATCGCGCGCCTCATGGGCGAGGAGGGCGTCACGGTCGCCGCGGGCGTGCCGACGATCTGGATGGGCGTGCTCCCGGAGCTCGAGGGCAAGGACCTTTCGGCGCTGCGGATCGTCCTCTGCGGCGGGTCGGCGGTCCCCAAGTCGCTGTCCGAGGGCTACCGCGAGAAGATCGGCATGCCGATCCTGCAGGCCTGGGGCATGACCGAGACGAGCCCGATCGGCTCCGTCGCGAACATCAAGTCCACCCTCCGGCACCTGCCGGAACCGGAGCTGGCCGACCTGCGCGCGACCGTCGGGCTCATCAGCCCGCTCGTCCAGGTCCGGATCATGGAGCCGGGCGGTGCGGCGGAGCTGCCCTGGGACGGCAGCGCCCAGGGCGAGCTACAGGTGAGCGGCCCGTGGATCGCGGCCTCCTACTACAAGGACGAGCGCTCCTCGGACTCGTTCACCGAGGACGGCTGGCTGCGGACGGGGGACGTCGCGACGATCGACGACCAGGGGTACATCCGACTCGTGGACCGGACGAAGGACGTCATCAAGTCGGGCGGCGAGTGGATCTCCTCCGTCGAGCTGGAGAACGAGATCATGGGCCACCCCGACGTCGCCGAGGCGGCGGTCATCGGCGTGCCGGACGAGCGCTGGGGCGAGCGCCCGCTGGCGTGCGTCGTGGCGAAGGACGGTGCGAGCCTCGACGGCGAGAGCATCCGCTCCTACCTGGACGGCCGCGTGGCGAAGTGGTGGATCCCCGAGCGCGTCGAGCTCATCGACGAGGTGCCGAAGACCGCTGCACGACGTCGATGTCGTTGCCGTCGCTCGC
>JAOPZU010000607.1 GCA_025963955.1 Solirubrobacterales bacterium | reverse complement strand
GCGGCGGCCTGGGCCGCGGCGGGCAGTCGCGGCCGCCCGTGCACCACCTCGCGGGTGCCCGCGTCGGCGAGGGCGGGGGCGGCGCTGTCGTCCCCGACGACCGCGTCGACCTCCAGCAGCTCGTCGTCGCCCGCGTGCACCGGCCCGAGTCTACGCCCACCCCCCGGCGGATCGCGGCCGCGGCCGGCCCGGGCGCGCGCGGCGGGGGCGCTGCGACGCTCGCGGCGTTCACTAGTCTGGTGCGTGCCATGACCGACGTCCAGGACCCGCCGTACACCAGCCGCACCGAGCAGCTCCGCGCGTCACCCCCGATCTTCGCCAGCCCGTGGATGGACCGCTTCACCCGGGTGCACCCGTCCGTCGTCCCTGCGCTCTTCGTGCCGATCATCCTCGCCTTCGCGGTCTTCGCGCTCCGGGACGGCCTGGACGGGGCCGGCTTCGTCGGCTGGCTGCTGGCCGGCTACCTCGTGTGGACGCTCAGCGAGTACTGGCTGCACCGGGTCGTCTTCCACTTCGAGCCCGAGTCGGGCCTGGGCGCCCGCCTGCACTGGATGATCCACGGCGTCCACCACGACCATCCGAACGACCCGTTGCGCCTGGTCATGCCGCCGAGCGCGTCGATCCCGCTGGGCTCGGTCTTCGTGCTGCTGTTCCAGCTGCTGCTGCCCTTCGGATCCGCCTGCGCGCTGGCCGCCGGCTTCTTCGCGGGCTACCTGGCCTACGACATGGTCCACTACGCCGTGCACCACCGTGCGCCACGGGGGCCCATCGCCCGGAAGCTGCGGGAGCTGCACATGCGTCATCACTTCCAGGACGAGACGACCGCCTTCGGGATCAGCGCGCCGTGGTGGGACGTCGTCTTCCGTACGTCCGCGCGCTCGCGCCGCGGCTGAGCGGTGCCGCCCGGGCGGGTCGCGGAAGACGTCGACCTCGAGGACGGCCGCCCACCGCTGCGGATCCTGCGCCCCGCCTCGAGCGAGGCGCTCATCGACGAGCAGGCCTTCGCCGCCGGCGACGAGTACCTGCCCTACTGGGCCGAGCTGTGGCCGAGCGCCGTCGCGCTCGCCCGCCTGGTCGCTCGGGAGGACCTGACGAGCGCCCGGGTGCTGGAGCTGGGCTGCGGCCTCGGCCTTCCGGCGCTGGCCGCCGCCCGCGCCGGGGCGCGCGTCACCGCGACGGATTGGGCACCCGACGCCATCACGGCGGCCACGGACAACGCGGCGGCCAACGGGGTCACGCTGCAGGCCGTGGTGGCCGACTGGCGCGAGCCGGGGCCGCTGGTCGCCCGCGGCCCGTGGGACCTCGTCCTGGCGGCCGACGTGCTCTACGAGGCACGGGCGGTGGCGCCGCTGCTGGCGCTCCTGGAGGCGCTGGCGGCACCGCGAGTCCTGGTCGCCGACCCGTCCCGCGCCACGTGCGAGCCGTTCCTGGAGCAGGCGGCGGAGCGCTGGAACCTCGCGGCGACCCGCGCCCCGGACCGGCCGATGGTGCGGGTGCACGAGCTGCGGCCGCGGAACTCGTAGGGCCTTGCGCGGGGCGCCGGAGGATCGTCCCTCCTCCAGCGGGACAATCCTCCGCCGAGGTCCCAGACGACCCCGACCACAGCCCGTTCCTAGCTCGACGCACCCACCGGCTCGAAGACCCGCTCGTACATCCGGTACTTCTTCACGACCCGGCCCCCCATCGCCTCCATGCCGCGGTTCATCGCCTTGTTCGTCTCGAGGATCCAGCCCATCTCACCGCCCTTGAACTTCGTCACGGCCGCCATGTCGAAGTGCTCGACGTACAGCTTCGCGGCGACCCCGGTGTGCTGGTACTCGGGCTTGACCCCGAGCCAGCCCACGCGGACCCGGTCCATGTACTTCTTCTTGCGCAGGAAGTAGAGCCAGCCGAAGGGCAGCAGGCGCCCGTTCATCTTCGCGAGCACCTGGTTGACGTCCGGGAAGGTCATCGCACTCGCGACGGCCTCCCCGGTGTCGATCCGCTCGGCGACCATCATCCAGTCGCCGTCGAAGACGAGCTGCGTCTCCTGCGCGAGCGCGTCGAGGTCTCTCTTGCCGTACGGGACGAAGTCCCAGTTCCGCTTCCAGGCCTCGTTGTAGATCTCCCCGAAGACCTCGAGGTCCTTCCGCAGGCTCCGCCGCGTCATCTTCCGCAGGCGGATGCCGTGGTCTGGCTCGACCTTGTCGGCGAGCTCGAAGAGGATCGGCAGCATCTTCTCGCGGTCGGAGACCTCGAGGTTCCACATCAGCAGGTCCATGGCCTTGACCATGCCCGCCTCCTCCAGGCGCTGCGCGTAGTACTCGGGGTGCCACGGCTGGCGCACCATCGGCCGCAGGTCGAAGCCCTCGACGAGGATCCCGCACTCGTCGTTCATCTGGAAGTCCATGGGGCCGACCATGCGCTCCATGCCCCGGGCCTGCAGCCACGCGTGGGCGGCACCGAGCAGCGCCTGCAGCACCTCGAGGTCGTCCTCGAACTCGAGCCAGCCGAAGTTGCCCCACGCCCGGCCGTGGTGCTCGTTGAAGGCGTGGTTGATCTGCGCGGTGATGCGACCGACGACGACACCCCCCCGGCGCGCCAGGAAGTACTCCGCGTCCGCGTGCTGGAAGTACGCGTTCAGACGGCGGTTGAGGAAGATCCTCCGCTCCAGCTTGAGCGGGGGCACCCAGAGGGGGTGGTTAGCATGCAGCCGGAACGGAAGGTCGATGAACGCCTTCAGGTCCCCGCCGCCGGTGACCGGGCGGACGTCGACACTCACAGCCGGAGATTCCCACATGACGCCCCCGTACGCCGCCCCGTCCACGCCCGCCGTCCCCGACGTCTTCGCGAAGGTGCGCGGCCACGAGCGCGCCGCCATCCTCGCCGCCGCCCGCGAGGCGGACGTCCTGCCCTACTTCCACACCCTGACCTCGCCGGCGCTGCCCGTGGTCCAGATGGAGGGCGGGCGGCGGATCATGCTCGGCTCGAACAACTACCTCGGGCTGACGGGCGACGAGCGCGTGATGCAGGGCGCCCGTGACGCGCTGGATCGCTACGGCACCGGCCTGACCGGCTCGCGGCTGCTGAACGGGACGATCCCGCTGCACCTGGAGCTCGAGCAGGAGATCGCGCAGTGGATGGGCACCGAGGACGCGATCGTCTTCACCACAGGCCACCAGGCGAACCTCGGGACGCTCGGCACGATCCTGCAGCCCGGGGACACGGTCGTCGCGGACTCCGGGGACCACGCGTCGATCCTCGACGGCTGCCTGCTCTCCAAGGCGAAGCTGCGCCCGTTCCGCCACAACCGCCTGGACAAGCTCGAGAAGGCCCTTCAGCGCGCCCAGACCGACGGCGGCGGCATCCTCGTCGTCGTCGACGGCGTCTTCTCTATGGAGGGGGACATCGCGGACCTGCCCGCGATCTGCGATCTCGTCGAGCGCTACGGCGCCCGCCTGATGGTCGACGAGGCCCACGGCGCCGGCGTCCTCGGCGCCCGCGGCGCCGGAGCGAGCGAGCTCTACGGCGTCGAGGACCGCGTCGACCTGCGGATGGGGACGTTCTCCAAGTCACTGGCCTCGTGCGGCGGCTTCATCGCCGGCAGCCACGAGGTCGTCGAGTACCTGCGCATCTCCTCCCGGGCGTTCCTCTTCACGGCCAGCGGGGTGCCCGCCGCCGTCGGTGCCGCGCTCGCCGCCCTGCGTGTCCTGCGCGGGCCGGACGGGCCGCCGCTGCTGCAGGGCGTGCTCGACAACGCCCGCTACCTGCGCGACGGCCTGGAGGACCTCGGCTACGCGGTGGTCCGCCCGCAGCAGGTCGGGCCGGACGCCTCCGGGCCCGGCGTCGTGGACGGCGACATCGTCACGCCGATCGTCCCCGTCCTCGTCGGGGACGACTGGAAGGCGGCGCTGCTGTGGAAGGCGCTGTGGGACGGCGGCGTCTTCGTCAACACGGCGCTGCACCCCGCGGTCCCCCCGGGCGGCGCACTCCTGCGCACGAGCGTCATGGCGACGCACGACACCCCCGTTCTCGACGAGGCGCTCGCCGTCTTCGCCCAGGTGAAGCGGACGTTCGAGGACGCACACGGGCCACTCCCCGGCCCCGGTGAGCACTGAGCGCCCAGGACGTCGCTCGAAACCGGTCCATCGACGCACCGGGAAGCACAGTTTGGGCAGGATGTGCCTCCTCGGATGAGCGGCCAGAGAGTCGGTCTGGTTCCGACGATTTTCC
>JAOPZU010000580.1 GCA_025963955.1 Solirubrobacterales bacterium | reverse complement strand
CATCGGCGATAACACGGTCCTCGGTGTTATCCTGAGTGATGGACATAGCAGATAACGCTACTCGCGGAGCGCCGATAGCGCAACCCCGACGGCGAGGCCACGCGCGAGGCTCCGCGCCCGTCCTCCCGGCCGGGGTCGCCCTGGGTGCCCTTGGCGTCCTCGGCTTCTCCTTCTCACTTCCGGCGACGAAGCTCGCGGTCGCCGACCTGGACCCGTGGTTCGTCGCCTTCGGCCGGGCGGCGGCAGCAGCCGTCCTGGCGGTGCTCGTCCTGACCGCCCGCCGCGCCCGGAGGCCGTCTGCGGCCCAGTGGCGCTCGCTGGCGCTCGTCGCCGTCGGCGTGGTCGTCGGCTTCCCGCTGTGCACCTCGCTGGCGCTCGAGCACCGTCCCGCCGGGCAGAGCGTCGTGGTCGTCGCGCTCCTGCCCGCGGCCACGGCGGTGATGGCGACGCTCCTCGCCGGCGAGCGACCTGGCCGCCGGTTCTGGGCCGCCTCCGGGGCGGGCCTCGTTACCGCGCTCGTGTTCGCCGGGACCCGCGGCGCCGGCGGCCTCGCGCCCGCGGACGGGCTGCTCCTGCTCGCCATCGTGGTCTGCGCCCTCGGCTACGCCGAGGGCGGCAAGCTCGCCCGCGACCTCGGCGGAACCCACGTCATCTGCTGGGCCCTCGTCCTCGCCCTGCCGGTCAGCCTGACCGTCACGGGCGCGAGCGTCGCCGCCGGCGGCGCGTCCGGAGGTGGTCCCGCGGCCTGGTCGTGCTTCGCCTACCTCGCGCTGATCTCGATGTTCCTCGCCTTCTTCGCCTGGTACGCCGGCCTGGCCCGCGGCGGCGTGGCCCGCGTCGGGCAGGTGCAGCTGGCGCAGCCGGTCCTGACCCTGGGGTGGGCGGCGCTCGTCCTGGGTGAGCACGTCGGGGGCGCCGAGGCCGCCGCGGCCCTGGCGATCCTGGGCTGCGTCGTCGCGACGCAGCGCGCACGGTGAGCGACCGCGGGTGATTAGGCTGCCCCCATGCCCGTGAGCACCGCCGCCGTCGGCAAGAGCTACCCGCCGACGGTGTACGCCGTCGGCCGCGAGAAGATCCGCGAGTACGCGCTGGCGGTGGGGGAGACGCAGCCGCTGCACCTGGACGTGGAGGCCGCCCGCGCGGCCGGGTACGCCGACGTCGTCGCGCCGCCCATGTTCTGCGTCGTGTACAGCGCGGCGGCCCTGGCGCCGGCGCTCTTCGACCCGGAGGTCGGCATCAACTTCGCGTTGATGGTGCACGGCGGGCAGGACTTCCGGTGGGGGCCGCTCGTCGTCGCGGGCGACGAGATCACGACCTCGCTGAGCGTCCGCTCGATCGCCGAGGACGGCGGGAAGGGCTTCTACGTCTTCGAGTCCGTGTCCACCAACCAGGCCGGCGACACCGTCTGCGTCGGCACCTGGACCAACATCGTGCGAGGCGTCTGAGATGTCCGAGATCCCGATGGAGCCCGGCGCGGAGCTGCCCGAGCTCAAGATCACGCCCGACCGCTTCCTGACCGTGCGCTACGCCGGCGCCTCCGGCGACTTCAACCCGATCCACATCGACGAGGACTTCGCCAAGCAGGTCGGCCTGCCGGGCCGCATCCTCCACGGCCTGTGGACGATGGCGCAGGTCGCACGGGCGCAGACCGAGGCCGCCGGGGGGCCGCACGCCCTGAAGGCCCTGAGCGTCCAGTTCCGGGGCATGGGCGTGCCGGAGGCCGAGGTGACGGTGAGCTCCACCGTCCGCTCGGCCCAGGACGGGATCGTCACCGTCGACACCGTCGCCGCGCAGAACGGCGTGCAGATCATCCGCAACGCCGTGGCCGAGCTGGAGGCCGGGTAGCGCGGCGCCCGTCCACCCGCGCCGGACGGGGTCCTAGAATCGGGCCCCGTGCTGCTCACCCCGCGACAGGAGCTCATCCTCCGGAAGGTCGTCGACGCCTACGCGGCCACCGGGACCCCGGTCGGCTCGAAGGTGCTTGCCGCCGACCCCGAGCTCGACTGCGGCCCGTCGACCATCCGCAACGAGCTCGCGATCCTCGAGGACACCGGGCTGCTCGCGCACCCGCACACCTCGGCCGGCCGCGTCCCGACCGACGCCGGCCACCGGTACCACGTCGACCGCCTGCTCCACGGCCCCGACCGCCTGCCGGCGCGGGTCGGCACGATGGACATGCAGCTCGTCCGCCGCGAGATCGACGAGGCGATGCGCGTCACCACCGAGACGCTCTCGCAGATGACGAACCTGATGGCGCTCGTGTCCGCGCCGCCCATCGACACCGCGACCGTGCGCCACGTGGAGGTCCTCGCGCTGCAGCCGCAGGTCCTGATGGTCGTCGTCATCACCTCCACGGGTGGAGTGACGAAGCGCGTCTTCACCTTCGACCATCCGGTGGACCCGGGCCTGGTGGCCTGGGCCGGGGACGAGCTCAACGGCCGCCTGGCCGGGGTCGGGCTCGGCGCGCGCTCGCTGCGCACCCGGCTCTCGGACCCGACGATGGGAACCCGTGAGCGCGCCTTCCTCGACGCGCTGGCGCCCGCGTTCGTCGACCTCGTCGCGACCGCGGAGGACTCGCTGTACGTCGACGGGTCGGCCCGCCTGCTGGCGGAGCACCGCCATACCGACATCGACCAGATCGAGGAGATCATGGCGATGCTCGAGCGGCGCGTCTCGCTGCTCGGCGTCCTGCAGAGCGCGCTCGGAGAGCCCGACGTCCTGGTCCGGATCGGGTCGGAGAACATCGAGCACGCGCCGGCCCTGCGGTCGCTCGCGCTGGTGGCCTCGGCGTACGGGCTCCCCACGCGCAAGCTGGGTACCGTGTCGGTCATCGGACCGGTGCGGATGGACTACGCCGTCGTCATCGGGTCCGTGCGCGAGGCGGCGTTCCAGCTGTCCCGCTTCATCGAAGACATCTACGAGACCTCCTAGACCCGCATGAGCTCCACCGTGCCCCGCGACCCGTACGAGGTCCTCGGCGTCACCCGCGACGCCGACGAGTCGACCATCAAGAAGGCGTTCCGCAAGCTCGCCCGCGAGCTGCACCCGGACGTCAACTCCCACGACCCGCAGGCCGAGGAGAAGTTCAAGGAGGCCGCCGAGGCCTACGAGATCCTCAACGACGCCGAGCGGCGCGCGACCTACGACCGCCACGGTCACGAGGGGCTGCGCTCCGGCGGGATGGGGCCGAACTTCGACGGCTTCGGCTCGATCACCGACCTCTTCGACGCCTTTTTCGGTGGCGGGGGACGCGGCGGTCCGGGCGGCCCGGCCCAGGGCGACGACGTCGGCATCCAGGCCGACATCACGCTGGCGCAGGCCGCGCACGGCGCCCGCGTCCCGTTGAGCTTCGAGGCCATCGAGCTCTGCGGGACGTGCAACGGCAACGGCGCCGAGCCCGGCACCCCGATCACCACGTGCGAGCGCTGCGGCGGCGCCGGCCGGCTCCAGGCCGTCAGCCGCACGCCGTTCGGTCAGGTCGTGCGGACCGTCGCCTGCGACGTCTGCCACGGCGACGGGAAGGTCGCGGAGTCGCCGTGCGCGACCTGCGAGGGCCGGGGCCGTGAGGTCCGGCGTCGGGACCTGGAGGTCGACATCCCGGCCGGCATCGCCGACGGCCAGCGCATCCGGCTCTCCGGTCGCGGGCACGCGGGGGAGTCGGGCGGCCCGCCCGGCGACCTCTACGTCCTGGTGCACGTGCTGGCGGACGAGCGCTTCCTGCTCGACGGCGACGACCTCATCACCGTGATGGACGTCCCGGCTCCGCTGGCGGCGATCGGCGCGACCCTGTCGGTGCCGACCATCGACGGGGAGACCGAGGTCGAGGTGCCCGCGGGTTCGCAGCCCGGGGCGGTGCTCACGCAGCGCGGCCTCGGGATGCCCGGCCTGCGCCGGTCCGGCCGGGCGGGTGACCTGAAGGTCGTCGTCAACGTCCAGATCCCGCGCAAGCTCAGCAAGGAGCAGCGCCGCCTCTACCAGCAGCTCTCGGACTCGATGACGGAGGACAACCTGCGCTCGGACGAGGGCATGGTCTCCAAGCTGAAGCGGCTGTTCCACCAGTGAGCGCGCGGGCGGCCCGCCGGTGATCCGCCTGGCCGTCCGCGTACGCCGCGAGGACGCGGAGCTGGCGCTCGCCGAGCTGCTGACGCTCGCCCCGTCCGGCGTGGAGGAGGTCGACCTCGGGGACCGCGTGGAGTACGCGATCTACGGGGCCGCGGGCGAGCTGCCCGACCTGCCCGACCTGGAGGCCGCCGCCGGCGACGCTCTCGTCGAGGTCACCACCTCGCACGTGGAGGACGACTGGGCCGAGCGCTGGAAGGACTTCCACCGGCCGATCGAGGTCGGCGGGCGCCTGCTCGTCCGCGCGCCCTGGCACGCGGCACCCGGGCCGGGCGCCGCGGTCGCGGACATCGTGATCGACCCCGGCCAGGCCTTCGGGACCGGGGCCCACCACACCACCCGGCTGTGCCTCGAGCTGTTGCTGGGCCTCGATGCGTCGTCGGCGCGGGCGGTCATGGACGTCGGCTGCGGCTCGGGCGTGCTGGCGATCGCGGCGGCGCTGCTCGGCTTCGCGCCCGTCGCGGGCGTCGACCACGAGCGCGAGTCGGTCGCCGCCACGCTGGAGAACGCCCGTGTCAACGGGGTCGCGGTGCGCGCCACGCGGCACGACCTGATGCACGACGGCCCCGTCCCCGGCGCGCCCGTGGTGCTCGCCAACCTCCTGCGCCCGCTGCTGCTGCGCGTCGCCGCCGACGGCTTCACCGGCACGGCGCCCGACGTCGTGATCGCCTCCGGGCTGCTCGCCCACGAGGCCGACGAGGTCGCCGCGGCCTTCGCCGAGCATCGCGGCCTCCGCGAGGCGGACCGCCGCCACGGCGGCGAGTGGGCCGCGCTGCTGCTCACCCGCTGAGGCCGGACCCCCGCGGCCGGGCCGCACCGCGTTAGGTCAGGGGCTCCCGCGCGCTGCGCGGTGCCTCGGTAATCCGCGCCACCAGCGCGGCCGCAGCTTCGGCCGGGGCGCGGGTCCCGTCCGGCGCCAGGTCGGTCCTGACCCACCCGGGGTCGAAGCCGAAGACGCTCACGCCCTTGCCGCCGGCCTCCTGTCGCAGCGTCTGCGTGAACGACCAAAGTGCCGCCTTGGACGCCGCGTAGGGCGCCATCCCGCGGCGGCCGCCGGCCACCGCGGGCGCGACGAGGTTCGCCACCACGCCACGCCTGCGCTCCACCATGCCGGGCACGAGGGCGGCCGCGAGGACCATGGGGGAGAGCACGTTGACCTGGAAAGCGGCGTCCAGCGCCTCGAGCTCCAGGTCGGCGACCGCGGCGTCCGGCCGGACGGCCGCGTTGTTGACCAGCACG
>JAOPZU010000575.1 GCA_025963955.1 Solirubrobacterales bacterium | reverse complement strand
CGCTCGGGCATGCGCCCGCGGTTGCAGTCCCGCTCCGCGGCGGCGATCTCGGCGAGCGTTCCGCCGACGTGGACGGTGCCGGCGTGGCGGGAGTCCTCGTGGCTCCACGGGACGCCGCCGTCGACCGCGAACTCGACCTTGAAGCTGCCCGGGCCGTGGCGGAAGCGCCGCAGGCCGCGCGCGACCCGTCGCGGCATCCGGTCGCCCGCGATGTCCGCGGCTGCGCCCGGCGCGACGTCGAGCATGACGATGTCCGGTCCGTCGAGCTCCTCGAGCGAGCGCACGTGCACGCCCGTCTCGAAGCGCCCGCCGCGGGCCTCGATCATCGTGATCATCGCCTTGGCGATGGACTGCGAGCCGCCCTCGGCCACGGGCCACCCGAAGCGGTGCGCGGCGGTGCCGAGCGTCACGCCGACCGCCGAGGACATGGGCGCGCCGAACGGCCGGAAGGCGTGCGCCGCCACACCCGCGAAGAGCGCCTGGCCCTCCGTCGTGCTCCAGCGCCGGGCCAGCACGCTCGCCGGCAGCCCGGACAGCGCGCCGAAGATCCCCATCGCGACGGGGGCCCCCGGGACGTGCAGCACGGGCTGCACGATCTCGGCGGCGATCTTGTCGAAGCGCTCGGTGAGCGTCCCGAAGATCTGCGCCCAGCGCCGGCCGTCCCGGCCCCCGAGTACGTCCGCGGTGCGCTCCACCGAGCGCCAGGCGGCGGCGCCCCCGCCGCCGTCCAGCGGATGGCTGTACTGGACCTGCGGCCAGATCCACCTCAGGCCGTGGGCGGTCAGGTCGAACTGCCGCGAGAAGGGCGTGTCGAGCGCCAGCGGATGCGCCGCCGAGCACTCGTCGTGGATCAGGCCGGGAAGGGTGAGCTCACTGCTGCGCGTACCGCCGCCCAGGGTGTCCGCCGCCTCCAGGACGGTGACGGACACCCCGGCGTCCGCCAGGGTCAGTGCGGCAGCGAGCCCGTTGGGCCCGCTGCCGACGACGGTGGCGCGCGGCACGACTACGCGCCGATCCGGGCTTCCTGTGCGAGGGCGCCGACGTCGGCGCTCTTCTCCGCCCCGTGCGCGACCTTCTGATGGCGCACGCGCTCGTACCCGTCCAGCTGCCAGTCGACCTTCCGGGCGACCGGGCCGTTGGGCAGCCACGGCTGCTCCTTGACGCAGTCGGCGACGGCGATGCTGCCGCGCTCGACGACGCCGACCGCCGCGTCCATCACCCAGTAGTCCTGGCGGCCTCGCTTGGGCCCCCACGGATCGGACTCCATGAAGACGACCATGAACTCGCCGGGCTCGTAGTGCACCAGGCTCTGGATCGACTCGATGAAGTGCTGGTCGTGGAAGTGGCCGTCCCCGAAGTTGAACCCGGCCAGTGCGTTGCAGCTGAACTCCGCTTCGCGCAGGGTGTACTTGTCGATGTCGGGGCCGAGCGTGGCCATCATCAGCGAGTTGAGCCCGCGGCCCTGGCTGTGCAGCGAGCGCCAGCCGAGCAGCTGCTGCATGACGACCTCGGCCGCCTCCTCGCCGTAGATCTCCGTCAGCTGCTGCTTCTGCATCAGCGCGGGCTTCTTGATCTTGTCGTTGAGCTTCTCCTCGCCCCCGGGGGCGAAGGCCCACATGGCCGTCGCCCAGTTGCCCGAGTACTGCCGCATCGACGGCAGGAACGACACCAGATCGGGCCGCAGGTTGCCGAGGATCGGGAAGAACAGCAGGGCCGCGACGACCGGGATCAGCAGGGCGACGTCCATGTCGCCGAGGCCGTAGCCGCTGTAGTTGCCGAAGCCGATGAACAGGAACGCCGTGATGTAGGCGAACAGCACGTTCCACTCCAGCGGGACGGCCAGCGGGAACGTCGAGATGATGAACAGGTGGAAGCCGATCATCGCCACGGCGGCGATGGCCGTCACCGTCGTGTTGTGCGAGAACAGCAGCACGATCGGGGCGCCGAACTCGACCAGCGTGCCCGCGCCGTGAGCCAGGCCCGTCGCGCGCTCGGACGGCCGCATGTCCTCCGGGAAGTTGCGGTAGTGCATGCGCTTGATCGCCTTGGACGGCATCCACGGCGTGTTCGACACCATCGGCGGGATGACGTTGGCGAAGTGGGGCCCGACCTTGGAGAAGGCGGCGCAACACCAGACGATGACGATCAGCAGCTTCGCCGCGACGATCATGTCGACGAACGGGAAGAAGCAGAAGAAGATCAGCGCGGGGATGTACTGCTCGCTGCGCGCCTGCAGGAACGAGATCTTGTCGCGCAGGCCCAGCAGCCCGAGGAAGACGATCGCCGGGATCAGCGGCGCGGCGTTGACCAGGCCCTCGGCGCCGGGGACGAGCGCGCTCAGGTCGCTGTCGGACTTGCCCGGCAGCGCGAGCGTGATCGCCAGGCAGGCGATGAAGGCGAGGTAGAGGAACACGTCGACCGGGGTGCGGGTGTGACCGGCGGTCCCGGGCACCTTGTCCGAGAACGGCGGGTTGCGCAGCGTGCCGGTCCGGGCGTAGTAGAGGACCCCACCCGTCATCGGCTTGAAGTGCCCCGCGAGCGGGCCCCAGGAGCCGGCGACGCCGAGCGCCTCCAGCATCATCGTCCAGATGACCGCCTTCTGGTAAAAGATCGGCTCGTCCCACCATTCCTTCGGGTGCAGCGGGTTCAGGTGGGAGGTGAGCGTCCCGACGAGGATGCCGCCGATCGCGTAGAAGACGATCAGCTTCACGATGTAGATGATCGCGGTGATCTTCGGCGCGCCGAAGCCGAATTCGGCCCAGTGCCGCGAGAGCGTCTTGATGCGCTCCTGGTACGGCATGTCCTGGAAGGTGGCCGGGTCGACGGGGGGGAAGTCGCCTTCTTTGAGTCCCATGGAAGCTCTCTCCTCGCTACGGGTTGGTGGCCGGCGCCGCACGTGACGCTGACAGCCTGTCGAGAAGCGAACGTACGCCGGTCGGGGGCACCGTTCCTATGGGCGAGACGGACGAGATCTGCGGCGCCTTTGTGGCCGCTCCACAAAGTGACGCGCGGGCACGGCCGTAGCGGCGCCGGTCAGCTGCGCTCGACGACGACGGTCGTCGCCTTCACCGAGGCGGTGGCGGTGTCGCCGGGTTTGAGGCCGAGCTCGTCGACGGCCTCGCGGCTCATCAGCGACACGATCCGGAAGGGGCCGCAGGCGAGGTCGACCTGGGCCATCACCCCGTCCCGCTGGACCGCCACCACGACCCCCGTCATCCGGTTGCGGGCACTGGAGCGGGTGTTGCTCGTGCGCTCGCGCAGCAGGCGCGCGAGGTCTTCGGCGGCCAGGTAGCGGCGGCCGCCGACGCGGTCGAACGCCACGCGCCCGGTCTTCTCCCAGCGGCGGAGCGTGTCGATGCTCACGCCGAGGGCCTGTGCCGCGGCACCGATGGGCACGCCGTGGCCGTCGTCGATCTCGCTCATGCGTTGCTCTCCGGGTCGGGGGTGCGGGGGAAGAGGAGGACGTCGGCCGGAGCGACGTGGGCGCGCAGGACCTGACCCGGCACGGGGGACAGGGCGCGCAGCGCGGCGTCGTCGAGCTCGGCGACCAGCGCGCCG
>JAOPZU010000567.1 GCA_025963955.1 Solirubrobacterales bacterium | reverse complement strand
CGTCGTTGTTGTTGCACCCCCAGGGGGAGCGGCGTCGGTTTTGCACCCCCAGGGCGGTGCAAAAACGACGCCGCCTTGGTGAGGGGGGCAAAAACGACGCCGGCTCCGGGGTCAGCGGGGCCAGCGCTGCTCGACGGAGCACCACCAGGTCGTGCGGCCGCCGACCGCCGCCTTGACCATCACGCCGCCGCAGCGCGGGCAGTGCGCGTCCTTCTTCCGGAAGTCGATGACCTTCCCGGTGTGCACGCCGCCCTTGCGCATGGCGGCCTTCGTGGCCCGGCGGAGCACGGTCCAGAGGTGGTCGAGCTGCTCCGCCGTGAGGGTGCCCGCCGGCTGCAGCGGCGGCAGCTGCGCCTGCCACAGTGCCTCGTCAGCGAGCAGGTTCCCGACCCCCGCCAGCACCGACTGGTCCATGATCCGCGCCTTCAGCGGCGCCTCCCCGACGCCGACCCGGGCTCGGAAGTCGGCCTTACGGATCAGCAGGGCGTCGGGCCCGAGGTGCGCGAGGTCGGGGTTGAGGACCGCCCGGCCGAGCCGCCGCTTGTCGAACAGCAGCAGCGCGCCGCCGTCCTCGAACTCGATCGCGAACCGGGTCCACGCCGGGTTCCCCGAGAGCCGCGGGTCCGGGTGTCCGCCCGCGGCGGCCTCGGCGGCCTCCTTGGCGGACATCGGGTCCCCGCCGTAGGCCGTCGACTCGGTCGCGCCCTCCCGCCCGACCACGACGATCCGGCCCGCCATGCCCAGGTGCAGCCCGAGCGTCGGGCCCTCCCCGCCGTCCGTCTCCAGCCACATCGACTTGCCCGTGCGCCCGGCGGCGCTCAGCGTGTGGCCGACGAGCGCGGACGCCAGGTCGCCCGGCAGGTGCGGCCGGCAGACGTAGGTGTCGGCGTCGTCGACGGCGGCGATGGTGCGGCCGAGGGCGCGCGCCTCGATGAGGGCGCGCGCCGACTCGACCTCGGGCAGCTCGGGCATCGGGGCCGCCCGGCCGGTCTAGCGGAGCGGCTCGCCGCCGGAGTACAGCTTCAGCACCGAGACGGCGTCGTCAGGCGACGCGTCGTAGCAGAGGCCGCAGAGCACGCACTCGTCGATGTTCTCCTCGACGATGTCCACGCCCTCGGCGGTCCCCTTGTAGATGTTCACGGGGCAGACCTCGTTGAGCTTTGCCCCGAGCGCCGGGTCGGACGTGAACTCGTCCTTGACCTCGATGCCGATGAAAATGGCGTCCTTGCGCATCAGGCTGCGCTCCTCTCGGCGATCTTCTGCTTGACCAGGGCGGGGATCTCGTCGATCCGCTCCACGACGGGGATGCCGGCCTCCTCGAGGCGGGCGATCTTCTCCGTCGCGGAGTCCTCCTTGCCCTCGACGATCGTGCCGGCGTGCCCGAAGGACATGCCCTGCATCTCGTCGTCGTCCATGAACTTGCCGGCCATGAAGGCGATGATCGGCAGGCGCGAGTTGTTCTCCTTCACCCACGCGGCGAGCTGGGCCTCCATGCGGCCACCGGGCTCGGTGTAGATCACGATCGCCTGCGTCTGCTCGTCCGCCTCGAAGTACGGCATCAGCTCGGCGTAGGTGGAGCCGATGATCGCGTCGCCGCCGATCGAGACCGCGGTGGAGACGCCGAGGCCGGCGGCCGTCAGCGTCGAGGAGATCTCGGTCGTCATGCCGCCGGAGCGGGACATCACGCCGACGTTGCCGGGCTGGTAGGCCTGCGCCGCGTTCTTCGCGGGGCCGCCGATGCCGCCCATCTTCGCGACGCCGGGGACGATGAGCCCCAGGCAGTTCGGGCCGATGATGCGGGCGCCATTCAGGTCCGCGAGCTCGACCATCGCGGCGACGTCCCGGCGCGGGATGCGCTCGGTGACGATGACGATCGTCTTGATGCCGGCGTAGAGCGCCTCGAAGACCGCGTCCTTGGTGCCGGCGGGCGGCACGGTGACGACCGAGCCGTCCGGGACGACGCCGCCGTTGTGCTCGACGAGCTGGGCGATCGTGTCGAAGACGGGCACGCCGTGGACCTCACGGCCCTTGCGGCCGGGGGTGACGCCGCCGACGATCTTCGAGCCGTAGTCCAGGCACTCACGCGTGAGGTTGATCGCCTCGCGCCCGGTGATGCCCTGGATGATGAACGTCGTGTCCTTGTTGATGAGGATGCTCATGCGGCTGCTCCCTGGATTTTCTCGACTGCTCGGCCGGCGGCTTCCCACAGGGACACGGAGCGGTCGCAGTACTCGATGCCGTACTTGTCGAGGATCTTGAAGCCCTCGTCCTCCCAGGCACCGGGGATGCGGAAGATGGCGATCGTCTCGGCCGGGTCCTTGCCGAGCTCGAGGCACGCCTTGATGACGCCGCGGGCGACGATGTCCACGCGGGTGTTGGAGACGATCGACATCATCACCGCGATCTTCTCCACGCCGTCCTTCTGCAGGACGGCCTTGGCCAGCCCGCAGGCCTTGGCGACCGACGGGTTGCCCCCGATCTCGGAGTAGTTGGCCGGCTTGCCGCCCTGCTGGCGGACCGCGTCGGTCAGCGTCAGCGAGCCGCCGCCGGCGCCGATGATCAGGCCGATGTTGCCGTCGAAGCCGTTGTCCTTGCCCTGGATGACCCCGCGATGGTCGGCGGCGTCGACCGCGTGCACGGCCTCCTCGAAGGCGGACGGGACATAGGTCTCGCGGGTACCCTCCTCGGCGCCGATGCCGAGGGCCTTGATGAGCGCCTTCTGGCGGCCCATGCCCTCGTTCTCCATCTCCATGTGGGCGTCGAGCGCGACGAAGGAGCCGTCCTGCAGCTCGGCGATCGGGTTGATCTCCGCCAGGATCATGTCGTTGTCGAGGAACAGCTGCGCGAGGCGCGCGAGGATCGGGGTGCAGCGCTGCAGCGCCTTGCCGGTCACGCCGGCGTCCGCGATGACCTGCTTGGCCATGAAGTCGCTGAACGGGTGCAGCGTCGAGAAGTGCCCACGACCGACGTGGTCCGGGTGCTCCTCGGCGACCTGCTCGATGTCGATGCCGCCCATGTCGCTGAAGAGCATCAGCGGCTTCTTCGCGGCGCCGTCCCAGACGACGCCCATGTAGTACTCCTGCTTGACGTCGGCCTTCGGGTCGACGAGGACACCCCGCGGCTCGTGCCCGTTGATCTCGAGCTTCAGGATGTCGGCGGCGTGGGCCTGGGCCTCGTCGGGGGTGTCGGCGAACTTCACGCCGCCGGCCTTCATGCGGCCACCCGTCAGGACCTGGGACTTGATGACCGTCGGGCCGCCGATCCGCTCGGCGATCGTCTTCGCCTCCGCGGCGTCCGTCGTGAAGCCGTAGTCGGTGACGGGGATGCCGGCGCGCTTGACGATCTCGCGCGCCTCGTATTCGAAGAATCTCATGGCGGGAGGAACCCTATTACGGGCCTGCCCGTGGCGCGTGCCGCCCGGTGAACGGGCCGGAGGGAACATCGTTCACCCGGAAGTCACGCGGGAAGGGCATGACCCTCTCCCACTCGCCCCGGTCCACCGATACCCCGTTCGTCGTCGCCCTCGACGACACCCCGGCCGCGCTGGC
>JAOPZU010000545.1 GCA_025963955.1 Solirubrobacterales bacterium | reverse complement strand
CGTGGCCGTGTCCGCGGCGCTCGCCGCCGACGGGCCCTCGCGCGCGCTCGGCGCGCGTGACCAGGTGAGCGCCGACCCGGATCTGACGGAGGCGCTCGGCCTCGGCCGCGGGGCGCTCGTCGCCAGCGCGGATCTCCTGCGCCCCACGCCGGACGCGCTGGCGGCCTGGAGCGCGGAGGGCGCCGTCGCCGTCGACCTGCAGAGCGCCGCGGTCCTGCGCGTGGCGGAGCAGGCCCGCGTCCCGGCCGCCGCCGTGCTGCTGCTCACGGGTCCGGTCGGGAGTCCCACGACGCTCGACGACGACGCGCTGGCCGCTGCGGCCCTGGAGGCCGCCCGCGCGGGCGTCGCCGCCCTCGGCATCCCCGTGAGCGCCTGATGTCGGGCTCGGTCGCGATCGGGCTGCTGTTCGCGGTCGCCACGGCCTTCGTCTCGATCCTCGGCTTCCTGTACAAGCACCGCGGCGCCGCCGAGGCCGCGCCTGTGGAGTGGCGGCACCCGGTCCGCAGCACGATCGCGCTGTTCTCCAACAAGTGGTGGACGATCGGCATCATCGTTGCCACGAGCTCGTGGTTCCTCCACGTCGCGGCGCTGTCGCTGGCGCCGATCTCGCTCGTGCAGTCGGTCATCGCCGGCGGTCTGGTCCTGCTGACGGTCGTCGCGCAGCGCCTGTTCGGCATCTCCGTCACCCGCCGCGAGTGGATCGGCGTGGCGCTGACCGCCACGGGCCTCGCGATCCTTGCCGCCACGCTCGGCGACGCCGCCGACTCGAAGCACAGCGACTACGCGGCCGGGACGCTCACCGCCTACGTCGGCGGGCTGACGCTGCTCTCGGTTCCCTGCATGTACCTCGCCGGACGCGTCCCGGCGAGCCTGGGTGGGCCGCTGCTGGCCGCCGCCGCCGGGCTGCAGTGGGGCGCCAGCGACGTCACGATCAAGGCCGCCAGCGGCGAGCTCGGCGACGTGTCGGTCGGATTCGCCGCGATGGTCGTCGCCATCACGCTGCTGTCACTTGTCGGCCTGGTCGTGAGCGCGCGCTCGCTGCAGGTGGGTGAGGCGGTGCCGGTCATCGCCGTGACGAGCGCGGCGGCGAACCTCAGCACGATCGCCTCCGGGCTCATCGTCTTCGGTGAGCCGCTGCCCGAGGGCAGCGGGGGCGTGGTCCTGCGCATCGCAGCGCTCATGCTCGTCGTGGTCGCCGCCGTCCTGACCCCCGGGCCGGTGGCTGCGGCGAACGCCGCCGGCGGTCCTCCACAGCCCGACCCCGTTTGATCTCACCCTCGACCGAAGGGTGAGGGTCACGCCGTCAGTCGTGGACGGTGAGCCGCTCCTGGCTCGAGGGGACCTGCGTCGTGCTGGTGACGGCGTCGCGAACGGCCGCGAGATCCCCGACGATCTGGTCGAGCCGGCTCTCCATGCGCGTGAGGCGGGCTTCGAGGTCCGAACTGCCCGCGAGGTCCCCAAGCCGCTCATCCAGGCGATCCACGCTGTCCTCGATGCCCTCCAGGCGCTGGGAGACCGAGCGCAGGCGTCGCGTGAGGCGCTCCAGATCGGCGGCGGAGGGGATGTTCAGGGCGCCCATCGCGACCTCCTGGGCCTGCGTCGCCTTCTCGCGGGCCTCGAACGCCCGCGAGATGGCGTTCGTCACGAGCGGGTTCTCCAGCAGGTCCTGCGCGAACTTGCCGAACGCGTCCTCTCCGGCCTTCGCGATCCGCTCGCGCGGGCCCTTGTCGTCCATGCTCATGTCGTCTCCTCGGTGGTCGCGGCAGTGCGGTCGATCGCTCGAATGTACCCGTGCCATCCGCGTGGGAACACGGGCCTCGCCGACAGCATGTCCGCACGATCTGCCCATCCGAGGGTTCGACACAAGCTCGCAGCGGGTTGTTGTCGGCTCGGGACAATCGCGACGCAGGGGACGCTTCTCCGTTGCAATCGCGTCAACCGCTCAGGTAGCGTGCCGTTTCGGGTCAGGTGCCCGTGTTAGGGTCGTGCCCTCCTGGGAGCGTCCAGCGTCCAGGTCGGCGGAAGCCGGTGGGAGGAATTTCTTCAGTATGAACAAGCGCAAGCTGCTGTCCGGAATGGCCGCGGCGGGGGTTTTCTCCGCGGGTTTCGGCGCGGCCGTCTACCCCGCCTCGGCGGAGCTGCGGACCATCACGGTCACGCTCCTCGGCGGTGCCACCGTCCAAGTGCAGGTCGACGTGCCCCCCGGCACGCCCCTGGACCAGATCAAGCTTCCGGGCATCGTCCAGCCGATCATCGGCATCTCCGACGGCGGCCCCGTGCAGCCCGTCGTGACGGTCACGCCGCCGCCGGCCCCCGCGCCGTCGGGCTCCTCCCCCGCTCCCGCCGCTCCCAGTAAGGGCAGCGCACCGGAGGTCACCACGACCAAGCCGGGGGTCCAGGCCACCACGGGCAGGAAGACCCGGAAGGCTCCCCGCGCGAACGAGACCGCCCCGGACGCGACCCCGGAGACGCCGGCCGCGGTGGACACGAAGACGGGTCAGCCGCTGGCAAAAGGCGACACCCGGGATGCGGGTGGGGCGCCGACGGCGTCGAACCCGACGTTCTCCTACGCGCTGCCGGGCCCGGCGCCGATCGGGGTGCCGAACTTCTTCATCGACAAGTTCCGGATTCCGCCGTTCCTGCTGTCGATCTACCAGGCGGCGGGCATCCAGTACGGCATCCGCTGGGAGGTCCTGGCGGCGATCAACGAGATCGAGACGGACTACGGCCGCAACCTGAACGTGTCCTCCGCGGGCGCTGTGGGGTGGATGCAGTTCCTCCCGTCGACGTTCAAGCAGTACGGCGTGGACGCGAACGCGGACGGCCGGAAGGACCCGTACAACCCGGTCGACGCCATCTTCTCCGCGGCGCGCTACCTCAAGGCCGCCGGCGGCGACAAGGACATCAAACAGGCGCTCTTCGCCTACAACCATGCCGACTGGTACGTCGACTCCGTCCTCATGCGCGCCCGCCTGATCGGCGGCCTGCCGGCGGACCTCGTCGGCTCGCTCACCGGGCTGACGCAGGGGCACTTCCCCGTGCACGCCGTGGCGCGCTACGCGGACGACCTCTCCGAGAAGGACACGACCCGCCGGATCGCTCGCGGGAAGAACGCGTCGATCCCCGTCGACGCGCGGAAGGACCGCAAGGGCATCGACATCTTCGCGAAGGCCGGCTCCCCGGTCATCGCGGTGCAGGACGCGACGGTCACCTCGATCGGTGAGTCCAAGCGGCTCGGGAAGATCATCCAGATCCGCGACGTGTACGGCAACACGTACAC
>JAOPZU010000370.1 GCA_025963955.1 Solirubrobacterales bacterium | reverse complement strand
GAACACGTCCGTGAGCGAGGGCCGCTCGCTCCAAGGCGCCCCGGTATGGGCGGCCTGGAACGCGAGCGACGGCAACCACGGGGCGTAGAGGACTCCGGCGATTGCGTAGATCACCGCGGCGTCCTCCAGGACCGCGCGCCGGTTCTCCGCCGCGCGCCAGGCGATGAGCACCGCCAGGACGGTCGCCGCCGCGACGAACAGCCCCCAGTTGTGGGTGTAGGCCAACGCGGCCACCGCGACGCCCGCCGCGTAGCGGTGGCCACGGTGTCGCCGGCCGAAGACGTGCGCGAACAGGGCAACGACGATGAGCGACACCAGGGAGAGCAGCGAGTACATCCGCGTCTCCTGCGAGTAGTAGGTGAGGAACGGGTTGACCGCCGCGAGGATCGCCGTGAACCAGCCGGCCCGCGCGTCGAAGAGACTGCGGCCCGCCCACCATCCGGCGGGCACGCTGAGGAGCCCGAAGACGAGGGAGAGGACGTGCGTCGTCGCCTGTCCGTCGCTGAAGACGTGCATCCAGACGCTGAGCAGGAGGTAGTACAGCGGCGGGGAGCCGTCCTGGCGCAGGACGGACGGGATGTCGGCGAAGGGATGCGACGCGATGCCGACCGAGAGGCCCTCGTCGATCCAGAACGGCGCATGCAGGGCAGTCGACCGCAGCACGAGCGACAGCGCCAGCAGGACGATCATGCCGCCGGCCATCGCCGGGGTCAGCCACGGGAGCCGTCGGGGGTGGGCGTTCATCGGCAGGCACCCACCAGCTGCCAGCCTGGCGCCCGCGCGAGCGTCCGCCGACGCCCGAGGAGCCCGGCGAGGGACGGCGTCGGCGCTGACCCCGCCCTGGTGCGCACGCGGAACACGACCGCCGGCGCCACCGGGTCCAGCCCGACCTGGGTCGTGTGGACGCGCAGCTGCCAGGCGACGGCGGGGACCTCGAACGGCCCGGTGTACGGCCTTCCGCACGCCAGGAGCCTGCGGCGACCACCGGCCGCATCGACCACCTCGGCCAGGCGGTGCGGGAGCCGGCCGTCGTATCGCAGCTCGTCGAGAAGGCCCCCGAGACGCCCCACGGAGGGAACAGCGAAGGCGACGGCGGCGACCACGGCGAAGGCCGCCCGCCGGTGGCGGTCGCTCTCCGCGAGGGCGTCGGCCGCCCAGCCGAAGCCTGTCGCGGCCACGACGATCATGAGCACGCCCGGGACGACGAGGTACCGCTGGTTGCCCGAGTAGCCCCGCTCCGTCATCACCGCGACCTCCGCCACCCAGGCCAGCGCGAGGATTGCGAGGGCGGCCACGGGCCGGGCTCGCTCGCGGGTCACGACGCCCGAGGCCAGCAGGACGACGAGGAGGCCCACGCCGATCCAGGCCGGGATCGTGACCAGGTGCGCCGCGTCCTCGAGCACGCGGATCGCGGGGTGGCTTGAGAAGGCGGGGCTGTGAGCGAGCGGCTGTTGTGCGCGGTCCGAGGCGCGCAGGATGTCGCCCGACCCCCAGAGCTCGGGGAGGAACCACAGCACGGGCTGACAGCCGATGCCCCCAAGCACGAGTCCGAGGACGCCGCGGCCGTCGCGGTGCAGCAGCCACAACGCGTACAGCCCGAGGAACGGCCACGCTTCGGGACGCAGCAGGGACGCGGCGATCCCGAAGGCGAACGCCTGGCGGTGGCGGCCGGCCACGTGCCGGTCCACGGCGGCCAGGACGGCCGCCGCCATCAGGCCCTCGGAGTTCCCGAGGCCGGCGTTGCGCACAAGCCCGGGCGCCAGGAGGAGGCCGCCGGCCGCCCCGGCGCCCGCGATCACGCCGCCCAGCCGCCGCCCCAGCACGAAGGCGGTGCCCACCGCACAGATCGCTCCGGCCCGCGCGATCACGAGCCAGAGCGCCGGGGCCGCGTCGCCGAAGAGGGCGAACGGCGTCGTGAAGAAGACCGGCAACGGCTTCCAGGACGGACCGTCGACCGTGCTGAGGTCCAGGTGCGCGACCTCCCGGCCCCACACGATCCACGCCCACGGGTCGTACGTCGGCGACGACGGGAACAGCAGCGTCACCGACGCGAGCAGCAGGGCAGCAACGATGAACAGGGGGACGCGCAGGGACATCGAGGTCGGGCTGGAGGCTAGATGATCGTGCCCGCTCAGCCAGCCGGCACCTCATTCCCGGCAGCGGCGACTACAGTCGTTTGCATGCCCGCGCGCGCGCGCAGCGGAGCGCTGGACGGCCTCCGGGGCCTCGCGGCGACGGCCGTCGTCCTGCTCCACACCTGGATGTTCGACCACGGAGACGAGGGCCGGCCTTCCAAGACCGGCCTCGACGTCTTCATGGGTGAGCTGCGCCTCGGCGTGACCCTGTTCTTCGTCCTGTCGGGCTTCCTGCTCGTGCGGCCCTGGGTGCGCTCGCGCCTGGAGGGCTCGAGCAGGCCACCGTTGGGCCCGTACCTCCGCAGGCGCGCCGCCCGCGTGCTTCCGGCGTACTACCTCGCCCTCGTCGGCGTCCACCTGCTGCTGTCGTCCGTCGGGCATCCGAATCGCGGGGAGCTGCACCAGCTGCCCTACTTCGCGCTGTTCCTGCAGAACCAGTTCCAGGACACGGCCGGCGTCCTGGATCCGCCCATGTGGACGCTCGCGATCGAGGTCTCGTTCTATCTCCTGGTCCCCGTCCTGGGGTGGCTGGCCCTGCGACAGGATGGCCCCAGGGGCCGCGGCGGTCTGCTCGTCGGTTGCGGCGCGCTCGCGGCAGCCGGCGTCGGGCTCACGGGGTTGGCGGACGCCCACTCCTGGTCCCGCACCGCGACGACGTCGCTGCCGTTCTACCTGCCGATCTTCGCGGCCGGGGTCGCGGCCGCCGTGATCATGTACGACCGGACGCTCACCCGCGCGCAGGGCGTGGCCGCGCTCGTGACCGGGTTGAGCCTCGTCCTCTGCAACGGCCTCTGGCACGTCGGCGTCATAGGCCTTCCGGGCCGCCACCTCCTGCTCGACCTCCCGGCCGGCGTCGGCTTCGCGCTCCTCGTCGCCGCGGTCGTGGGACGGCCGGGGATGGTTCCGGGCCTCACTTCCAGGCCCGTCGTGGCGGTGGGCACCGTCTCCTACGGCATCTACCTGTGGCACTTCCCGATCATCCAGTGGCTCCGTGCCACCCAGCACATGCCGGACGACCTCCTCAGCGCGTGTGCGCTGACCATGACGCTGAGCGTCGTCGCCGGCACGGCCAGCCACCTGGCCCTCGAGCGACCGGTCCTCCGCCGTGTCGCCGGGCCGCGCGAGCCGCGCCCGTCCGCCGGAACGTCAGCCGCGGTCGACCTCCAGGTCCCGGATCCCGCCGGCCCCGGACCAGCGATCGGGAGCGGATCACCGGCCTTCGCGGCCGGCGTGGGGGGATGAAGCTGCGCGCCGGGTAGCACGGTCGCGTGAGCCCTTCCGACACGACCGGCGCCGACCCGGACAAGCGTCGCGTGGCGGATGCCGCCGAGCGGGCGGAGGTCGCCGCCGAACGGTCGGCGGCTGCGGAGGCCAGGGCGGAGTCCGCGGAGGAGGGGGCGGAGCGGGCCGAGTCCCAGGCCACCGAGCAGGCACGCAGGGCGGAGCAGGAGGCGACCGCCGTGGCCATCGAGTCCGACGAGCTGCTCCTCGAGGAGCAGTCCCGCCGCACCGCGGCGCAGGTGAGCGAGGACCGCCCCTTCGGGGTGCCCGGGCGGCCCGTGGGCCAGGGCTCGCCGCTGCGCCACGGCTTCGTCTTCGCCGCGGGCGGGCTGCTCGCCTACGGACTGGCCAGGGCGGTCGTGACCGTCGAGCACGAGCTGCTGCTGGTGCTCCTCGCCGCCTTCGTCGCCATCGGGCTGGATCCCGTCGCGGGCTTCCTCGTCCGTCGCGGCCTGCGGCGAAGCGTCGCCGTCGCGGTCATCGCGGTGGTCGCCCTCGGTGCCGTCGGCGGGTTCGTCGCGGCGGCCGTCCCGCCCCTCACCGGGGAGGCCTCACAGCTCGTCGACGAGGCTCCCCACTACGCCAAGCAGCTGAAGGACAAGCACACGACGCTCGGCCGGCTCAACCTGCGGTTCCACCTGACGGACAAGGTCAACAAGCAGGTCTCCGGCGGCGGGTCGTCCGCTGCCGGCGGGCTGCTGCAGGTCGGGGGCGTCGTGCTCAGCGCGACCTTCGAGACCGTCGTCGTGTTCGTCCTGATCATCTACTTCCTCGCGGACCTGGAGGCGATAAAGCACGCCATCTACCGACTGTTCCCGCGTCACCGCCGTCCGCGGGTCGGGCTCCTGGGCGACGAGGTGATCGCCCGGGTCGGTGGGTATGTCCTGGGCAACGTGTTCACGTCGATCGTGGCGACCATCGGCAACTACGTCGTGCTGTTGCTGCTCGGCGTCCCCTACGCGCTCGTGCTCTCCGTCCTCGTCGGCGTGCTCGACCTCGTGCCCCTCGTCGGCTCCACGGTCGGAGGTGCGATCGTCGGGCTCGTCGCGCTGGCCACGGTGGGCACCACGGCGGCGGTGATCACGATCGTCTACCACGTCGTCTACCGCCTCCTCGAGGACTACGTCCTGAACCCCCGCGTCCTGCGCCGCACGGTGGACGTCAAGCCCGTCGTCACGGTCCTCGCGGTGCTCATCGGCGGGGCGCTGCTCGGGATCATCGGCGCGCTGATCGCCGTGCCCGCGGCGGCGGCGATCCAGCTCATCCTCACCGAAGTGGTCTATCCCGCGCGCGACGAGGCCGCCGTCGGGGTCTAGCGAGCGCGCTCATTGAGCGACGCGAGAGCGTGTCCACCGACCGGGGGTCCACCTCGGCTGCCGGACGCAGCGGGCCACAAGGTCGGGCTCAGCGGACGCGAGCGGCGATCGGTGTGGGTCGTTCTTCCTGGTTGCCGCGGGCGTCCGTCGCCCGGGAGACGACGAGGTAGCGTCCCGCCGGCAGGTGTGCCGGCAGGCGCAGGAGGTAGCGCCGGCCGTCCTCGGCGAGCTTCGCCCGGAGGAAGACGCGGCGGCTGCATGGTCGCGCGGTGGTCAAAAGGCGGCCGCGGGTGGTCAGCCCACGGCAGCCGCCGGCGACGCGCTGCTGGACCGAGACGTCGACGCGCGCGACCCGGTGCGCAGGCCCGCCGCACGCGCGATCGCGGGCCGGTCCGGTGACACTCACGTGCTTGCGGGTCAGCACGGTGTGCGGCACGCCGCGCGCGTTCACGATGCGCACCCGGCTGCTCGGTGCGGTGAGGTCCAGGCAGGCCAGAGCCGGTGCCGGCCTCACCGGGCCACGGTAGATCGTGTACCCCAGCAGTGTGCCCGTCCAGATCGCGCCGTCCGGCCCGATCGTCGTCGCCGCGTAGGCCGAGTTCTGGTCGGGTGAGGCGCTGGTGTCGATGCGGAGCCGCGACTCGCCGGTGGCGAAGTCCAGACCCTCCAGGCCCCAGATCCCGTCACGCTGCCCGATCCCGTACATGAGCCCGGAGGCGGTGGACATCGAGGGGATGCCGTTGGGCAGCGACACCCGCCGGTTGGCCCACCGCGGGGCGCAGGTGCGCGTCTTGGGGTCCCAGTCGATGCGCTCGACGCCGTGCGGTGCGTTCCCGGGGTCGCCGCCGGCGAGCGCCGCCGCGATCTGCCGTGCGTTGCCGGGCAGGTCGCGGAAGGCCGAGTCGTCCCGCAGTTGGTTGTTCGGGATCACCGAGGCGTAGCCGCGGACCAGGACGGACTGCTCGTTCTGCGTGGTGGTCGCGCCGGGGTCGCCGAAGGTGATCGGCACCTCGCAGGCCAACCGACGGTCCTTGCCGGGCAGGCCTCTCCAGTCGGTGGGGATCTGGTCCCGCCAGAACAGGTCCAGGTGGACGAGCTCCTGCCCGTCGGTGATGACGACGAACCGGTCCTGCGTAGGGCTGGTGCCCATCAGCGTCGGCGTCGAGCCGGACCCTTCGCCGATGCGCACAGCACTGTGGGAGCCGCTCGCGTAGGGCGCTCGCCAGGTTCGCCGCAGCGCCGTGCCGTCCCAGTCGACGCGGTACATCGCCTTCGAGGTGACGACGAAGATCCCGCCACGCTCGTCCGCGGCGATCGAGTTGGAGACCTGGTCCAGGTTCGAGTCCTGGGCCGTGGCCGTCGCGCAGCGGTCGCCGTTGAGCGACGTGGTGACGAGGTTCGCCGCCGTCATCCGCTCGGGCTCGCGCGGGATCGTGCCGACGACGCCGAGGGCCGAGGCGAACGCGATGCGCCCGTCGAAGAGCATCGTGATGCCGACCAGCGTGTCGTCCGGGCCGCACAGCGCGTCGCCGGGCAGGGTGAACTGGCCGAGACGGGCGACGGGCGAGAAGCGGTCGCCGGGGGTTGCGTCGCCGTAGACGTCGAAGGACCGGCCACGCCCGACGATCAGGTGGTTGTCGCGGTCCAGCACGTTGTAGGCCCCGGACACGCCGCCGGCGCCCGGGAGACGCCCGTCGTTCAGCACGCCGAAGCTCGAGATGACCCGCCCGCTCTGCACATCGACCTTGTAGACGTAGCGCCCGTCGGGCGTCGCGACGGTCGAGGCCCAGGCGTTGCGCCCGCCGTCGCCGTACGGCTCGGTGAACGAGAAGATGAGCGGCACGCCGAACAGTCCCCCGACGTGGTCGACGCGAACCGCGTCGCCGGCTTCGGGTGCCGGGTACGGCGAGGAGGCCTGTGCGAAGGAGCTGCGGTGGGACCCCGCCCACGCCGGGCTGGAGAGGAATGGGTTGCACGGCGGCTCGAAGCCGTCGGCGGCGACCGGCGTCAGGCAGGTCGGCGCCGTGGCCGTGGTCGTGGTCGTGGCCGTGGCCGGGAGGATCGGGAGCACCCCGGTCAGCAGGACGGCGACGAGGACGGCAGGACGGACCCGAGCACTCATGACGACGGTTCTACCACACCTGCATACGCATGATACAAATAGCGTATGGATGTATCATCAGCCGACGTCCGACGACCGCCTTTGGCCTACGACAGCCTGCCCGGACCGCGCACGCCGTCGATCCTGCAGCTGCGGAAGTGGGTGTTCAACCAGCATTCGTACTGGAACGAGCAGGCCGCGACCCACGGGGCGGTCTACCGCGCGCGCTTTCCGTTCATGTTCGGGCGGATGGTCGTGTTCACGACCCCCACCGCGGCGAGGACGATCCTGCGCCTCAAGCCGTCGGTGGCGCAGGCCGGCCGCGCCTACAGGGTGCTCGAGCAGTCCGCCGGGCCCAGTGCCGTCATCCTCCTCGACGGCGACGAGCACCTGCGGATGCGCAAGCTCATCCTTCCGCCGCTGCACGGCGAGCGGTTGGCTCGTTGGGAGGGGTTCTGCGAGCAGCGCACGCGGCAGGAGATCGCCCGGTGGACCGTGGGGGAGACGATCGCCCTGCGCTCCGTCGCGGAGCACCTCAGCATGTCGGTCATCCTGAAGATCGTCTTCGGCATCCGCGACCCCGCCCGCAGCGAGGAGCTCCGGGGACTGCTCCCGACGCTCTTCGACATCCCGCTGGGCGCGACCCCCGGGTACTTCCACCGCCTCGGCCGGCTGGACCTCGGACCCTGGAGTCCGTGGGGCGCCTTCCGTCGCCGGCGCGACCGCATCGACGCGCTCATCCTGGCCGAGGTTGCCGAGCGGCGCGCCGAGTTCGCCCGGGACGGGCAGGACGAGGGCGACGAGGCCCACGCCGACCTGCTGTCGATGCTGCTGGCCTCGCGCGACGACGCCCGGCGGCCGATGACCGATCGCGAGCTGCGCGACCAGCTCGTCACCATGCTGGCCGCCGGACACGAGACGACGTCGACGTCGATCGCCTGGGCCATCGAGCGCCTCGTGCGCCACCCGGACCTGATCCGCGACCTGCGGACCGAGCTTGACCGCGGCGAAAGCGACCTGCTGGACGCCGTCATCAAGGAGACCCTGCGCTCGCGGCCCGTCGTCCCGCAGATCGTGCGGTACCTGACCGAGCCGACGGTGATCGACGACGTCCTCGTCCCGGCCGACACGATGGTGATGCTCCCGATCTCGGTCATCCACATGGACCCGGACGTCTACCCGGACCCCGAGGCGTTCCTGCCCCAGCGCTACCTCGACGGCAAGGATCCGGGCGGCTACAGCTGGCTCCCCTTCGGCGGCGGCACGCGCCGGTGCCCCGGCGCGAGCCTCGCGCTGCTGGAGATGCGCGTCATCATCAGGACGATCATCCAGAACGCCGACCTGGCTCCCGACCGTCCCGAGCCCGAACGACCGATCGTCCGCGGCATCTCGACCGTCCCGAGCCGCGGCGCCAGCGTCCTCGTCCGCGGCCTGCGGAAGGACCCCGGCCCCCGAGCGTGAAGGCCCCCGCATGAGCGACCCGTCCCAACGACTGCTGCAGGCGGCCGCGGCCCCGGACCCGGCCGACCCGGACCCGGCCCTGGAAGCGATCACCGACGCCGCGCTGCGGCAGTTCGAGCTCTTCGGCATGGCGCGCTCGACGATGGACCAGATCTCCCGGCGCGCGAAGATCGCGCGCGTCACGCTGTACCGCCGATTCCCGGGCAAGGACGCCCTCATCGACGCCGTCATCCAGCGCGAGCTGCGCCGGTTCCTCGCCGACCTCGACGCGGCCGTGCAACCCTTCGAGGACGTCGACGACCGCCTCGTCGAGGGGTTCATCTTCGTCCTGGGCGCAATGCGCAACCACACGCTGCTGCAGCGTGTCCTCGACAGCGAACCGGAGACGATCCTTCCCTACCTCACCGTTCAGGGAGGGCCGTTCCTGACCGCCGCACGCGACTACCTCGCGGCGCGCCTGCTGCGCGACCACGACGACGCCCACACCCCGGAGGAGGTCGTCCTCCTCGCCGACGTGCTCGTCCGCCTCATGTTGTCCTTCCTGCTCACCCCGCAGACGCTGATCGACCTGGACGACCGTGAGCAGGCCAGGACCTTCGCGCTGCGTTACCTCCGCCCGATGCTCGCGCGGGGATGACGGGCGCAGGTCTGCGCAGCCGTTGAAGGTACCCTCGAACACTTGATCTGGACTTAGTGTCCGGTTAGCGTGTGCTGCATGACCGACGCAGCGCAGGACGAGTACGCGTGGCATACGGGGTTGGTGCGTCCGCACGGGATGCCGGATGCGGTGGAGTTCATCGATGTGCATAAGGCGTTCGGGCGCAACAAGATCCTGCGGGGTCTGAACATGGGTCTGCCGGAGGGCAAGATCTCGATGATCCTCGGGCCGTCGGGTACGGGCAAGTCGGTGTGCATCAAGCACATGGTCGGCCTGCTCTATCCCGATCAGGGCGATGTGTT
>JAOPZU010000534.1 GCA_025963955.1 Solirubrobacterales bacterium | reverse complement strand
TGGCCGCGCAGCGGTTGTCGTCCGGCGCGAAGCAGCCGTCCGCCGCCGGGGTGCCGTCGGCGCCGACCGACACGACCGCCGCGGTCCCGTAGCCCGTGATGAGGAAGCGCCCGTCGGTCAGGGCCACGGGCGCGCCCCCCACCGGCAGGACGGGCGCCTGCGCGCAGGCCGGCCCCTGGCGGGGGCGCGCCACGCGCACGCCGGCCTCGTCCTGGCCGTCCTGGCCGGGGTCCGCGCCCTCGTCGAGCGGCTCATCCGGCTCCTCGTAGGGCGTCTGCGTGAGGCAGCCGACCAGCCGCAAGGAGCCGTCCGCCGCCTCCCGCCGCAGGACGGAGACCTGCGCGACGGCGGAGGAGTCGGCCGGGACCAGAGCGGTGCCGCCGTCCGGGGTGAACGCGGGCCCGCGGGAGGAGCTCGTCGAAACGTACCCGCCCGCCCCGCCCGCACGCCCGCTCCCGCAGGCTGCGCCCGTCGACAGCGTGACGCAGCCTCCGGGAGCCAGGCGCCCGGTCGCGGTGTCCCGCACGAGCCACGTCACGCCCAGGTCCGTCGCCGCGTAGGCGAAGCGGCCGTCGGCGCTGAAGTGCAGCCCCGCGGGCGCGACGAGCTGCGGGGCCCGGTCGCAGGACCCAGACGCGCCGTCCGCCGCCACGCAGTAGCGCGCAAGGGTGCCGTCCTCCTGCGCCCGCAGCTGCGTGATCGCCGAGCGGAAGCTCGACGCCGCGTAGACGTCCCGCCCGTCGGGGGAGAACGCCACGGACCCGACGCCCTCCAGCGACGGGGCGCTCCGGCACCGGCCGCCGTAGGGGACGGACTCCTGCGCGCAGCCGACCTCGGTCAGGCGGCCGGACTCCGGGTCCCGCCGCAGCAGCGTCAGCGCCCCCGAGCCCGACGCCACGAGCGCCATCGCGGTGCCGTCCGGGTTCAGCGCCAGGCCGGTGATGTCCACGGCCGCGGTGAGCGGGTCGCAGCCGCCGCCGCCCGCGCCGTCGGACAGGTCGCTCGAGAGGCACTGCACCCGCGTGAGCGCTCCCGTGGCCGCGTCGCGGGCCAGGACGAGCAGGCCGCCGTAGCCGCTGCCGTGCCCGAAGATCGTGAAGGCGTCGGTGCCGCCCGCGACGTAGAGGAAGCGCCCGTCGGACGACGCGAGCACGGTCCGGGCGCCGACCAGCGGCGCCAAGGTCTGGCACCCGGGTGCGGCGGCGGCCTCGCCGGCGAACGCGTCCGGGGCCTGGGCGCACGTCGACGGCCCGCCCAGCTCCGCCAGCCCGCCGGCGGACGGCAGCGGCACGACGGGCGCGGTCCCGTCCTGCGCCCCCGCCGCGGCGGTGACGGGGACGAGCAGCGCCGCCGACGTCAGCAGCGCCAGCACCGGCTTCTGGAGTCTCATGCACCGGCAACGGGTCCGGCGGGGAGAAGTTCCGCGGACGATCGCCGGCGCGGCCCTCGCGTCAGAGCCAGCCCGCCCGGCGCAGGCGGGCGTAGAGGAACCCGCAGACGCTGGCCATCACCGCGAGGACGAGCGGGTAGCCGTACCGCCACTTCAGCTCCGGCATGTGCTCGAAGTTCATGCCGTAGATCCCGGCGAGCATCGTCGGGACCGCCGCGATGGCGACCCATGCGGAGATGCGCCGCATGTCCTCGTTCTGCCGGACGGTGATCTGCGTGAGGTTCGCCTGCAGCGCGCTGGAGAGCAGCGCCCGGAAGCCGTCGATGCGGTTGACGGTGCGCAGCAGGTGGTCGTGGACGTCGCGGAAGTACTCCGAGACCTCCGGGACGGCTTCCGCCAGCTGGCCCCGTGCCAGGCGGTCGACGGCCGGCGTCAGCGGCCCCACCGCCCGCTGGAACTCGAGCACCTCGCGCTCGAGCTTGAAGATGCGCTCGGCCGGGTTGGGCCCGCCGCGCTCCCCCGAGAAGACCTGCTGCTCGACCTCCTGGATGTCCTGGTCGACGCCGTCGACGACGTCGTCGTAGTCGTCCACGATGCGATCGAGGATCGCGTGCAGGGCGGCGACGGGGCCGTGCCGCAGCAGCTCCGGCGCGGCCTCGAGCTCGCGCCGAACCTCGCCGAGCGCGGTCGCCGCACCGTGCCGGACGGTGACGATGTAGCGCTTGTGGACGAAGATCTGCACCTCGTCGACCCGGACGACCTCCTCGGTGTCGACGTACCGCACGGGCTTGACGGCGACGAACAGCACGTCCCCGTAGACCTCGAACTTCGGGCGTTGATGGGCCTCCATGGCGTCCTCGACCGCGAGCTTCGGCAGGGCGAAGGCCTCGGCGATCTCGGTCAGTCCCTCGCCGACGGGGTCGGCGATCCCCACCCACACGAAGCTGTCGTCGTCCTCGACCGTGAGGGCGCAGGCCGCCGCCGGCTCGTGGTGTCCCGGCACGCGCTGGCCGTGCCGGTAGAGGCCGCAGTCGACGATCACGACGTACAGCCTGCCAGGCCGGCAGGCGGTGCGCCCCGGAACCCCACCCGAGCGCCGGAAGCAGCCCTCAGGCGTACATCGCGTCGATCGCCGCCTGGTACTTGGCGTCGATCGGGCGGCGCTTCAGCTTCATCGTGGGCGTCAGCTCGTCGCCGCCGGGCAGCCAGTCGCCCTGGACGATGGTGAACCTCTTCAGCTGCTCGACGCGGGCGAGCTTCGCGTTGGCCGCGTCGACGCCCGCCTGGATGGCGACCTGGACGTCCGGGTGAACCGCGAGGGCCTCCAACGACGTGTCCTCGATGCCCTGCTTCGCCGCCCACGCCGGCGCGAAGTCGGCGTCGAGCACGATCAGCGCGGTGTTGAAGCGGCGGCCGTCGCCGATGCAGCAGGCCTGCGCGATCAGCGGGTGCGAGCTCTTCAGCGTCGCCTCGATGTTCGCCGGGGACATGTTCTTGCCCGCCGCGTTGATGATGATCTCCTTCTTGCGGTCGACGATCGTGAGGTAGCCGTCCTCGTCGAGCCGCCCGATGTCGCCCGTGAGCAGCCAGCCGTCCTGGATCGCCTCGGCGGTCTTCTCCGGCAGGTTGCGGTAGCCGGCCATGACCACGCCGCCGCGGATGAGCACCTCGCCGTCCTCGGCGATGCGGATCTCCACGCCGGGGACGGGCGGACCGACCGTCCCGATCTTGATGCGATCGGGCGGGTTGACGGTGCCCGCGCCGCAGGTCTCGCTCATGCCCCACAGCTCGGCCAGCGGGAGGCCGATGGCGTGGAAGAACTCGAGCACCTCCACCGGGGTCGGGGCCGCGCCCACGTTGATCGCCTTGACCTGGTCCAGGCCGAGCATCGCGCGCCAGCCGGCGAAGATCGCGGCGTCGGCGGCGTCGGCGGCGGCGTTCACCTCGTCCGGGACCGCCTCGCCACGCTGCTGCAGGCGGACCCGCTGGATCGCGGCGTCCAGGCCGGCCTGGGCGGCGGCCTGCTGCTCGTCCGGCATCCCGGCGACGGCGGTCTCCAGCCCCGCCTTCAGCTTCTCCCAGATCCGCGGCACCGCGAAGAACCAGTGCGGGCGGACCTGCGGCAGCACGCCGAGCACCGCGCGCGGGTCCGGGCAGCAGGTGATCTGCAGCCCGAAGACGATCGGCAGGTAGTGGTGGGCGGCGCGCTCCGCGATGTGCGCGCTCGGCAGCCACGAGATGACCCGCGAGTTGTCCGGGAACTGCACCATCGCCTCGACGGCGACGACCGCCGTCAGCAGGTTGTCGTGCGTGAGCTGCACACCCTTCGGAGGCCCGGTGGTGCCCGAGGTGTAGATGAGCGTCAGCACGTCCGACCCGGTCAGCGACGCGACGGACGCGTCGAGGTCGAAGTCCGCCGCGGGCGCGTCCATGACCGCCTCGAGCGTCGTGCAGCCGGCCGGCAGCTCGCCGTCGGCGCCGATGACGACGACGTGCTGCAGGCCGGGAAGGGACCTCCGCGCCTCGAGCACCACGTCGAGGAACTGGGGCTCGGTGATGATGATCTCGGCGTCGGCGTCCGAGACGACGAACTGCACCTGCTCCGCCGTGTACTGCATGTAGATCGAGAACGGCGTGGCCCCGACCATCATCGCCGCCAGGTCGCTGAGGTGGAACTCAGGCCGGTTGCTGAGCATGAGCGCGATCGTGCGCCCGCTCCGCAGCCCGAGCCCGGCGAGACCGAGGGCCAGCGCGTCGACCTTCTCGCGCAGCTCCGCCCACGTCCAGGAGATCGAGTCGTCGAGGGTGCGGACCGCGACGGCCTCGGCGTTGTCCTCGGCCGTCATGCGGAAGGCCGCGGCGATCGAGGCGGCCTCGAGCGAGCGCTGGTGGGCGGCGGTGCTGGATTCCATGCGGTACGAACCCCTCCTCAGGGACCTGGGATGAACGGCCCCGCCCCTCGCAGGCGGTCCGGCGGGCGCGAGCCTACCGCACGCCGAAGCCCGCGCCGCGCAGCCTGCCGATGTCGTTCGTGAAGCCGATCAGGAACAGCACCATCACGAGCGCGAAGCCGATGATGCTCGCCTTCTCCATCCAGTGGAACGGGACCGCGCGGCCGCGGACCTTCTCCGCCAGGGCCCAGAAGATGTGGCCGCCGTCGAGCGGCAGGAAGGGGAACAGGTTCACGATCGCCAGCGACAGGGAGATGATCGCGAGGATGTTCAGCGCGTCGACGAAGCCGAACGCCGAGATCGTCTGCCGGGTCGTCTCGTAGGAGCCGACGACGCCGGAGACCTCGCGGCGGGCCTTCGAGCTGACGAAGATCCGGCCGAGGGAGCTGACCGTGGCCTTCGTCACGCGCCACATGCCGGAGATGCTCGAGCCCGAGGCCTCGATGATCCCCTGCTTGTCCCCGACGATCGCGAACGCGAAGCCCAGGCGCGTGCGGTCGATCGTGGCGTCGTAGGTCGGGCGGATGCGCAGGCTGCGCGTCTGGCCGCCGCGCTCCAGGCGGACGGTGACGGGCGTGGCGGCCTTGCAGCCGAGCTGCGGCGTGCCGCCGGCGCAGCGGTGCGCCTTCACGGCGTTCGAGAACGCCTCCGCACCGCCTGTCTTCCCGTCGACGGAGAGGATCCGGTCGCCCGGCAGCAGCTTCCCGGCTGCCGGCGACCCCGGGCTCACGATGTCGACGGTCGGGGCGACGGTCTGCACCCCCTTGAAGACGAACAGCGCCCAGAGGATGAGGAAGGCGATGAGGACGTTCATCACGGGGCCGGCGAGGATCACGACGATCCGCTTCCAGGGGGCCTGCCGGTAGTAGGCGCGGTGGGCGACCTCCTCCGGGATCTCCTCCTGCGGGCTCATCCCGGTGATCTTCACGTAGCCGCCGAGCGGGATGCAGCCGATGCCGTACTCGGTCTCGCCGCGGCGGACGGTGGCGATCAGCGGCGGGAAGAAGAGGGCGAAGCGCTCGACCCGCATGCCCACGGCCTTGGCCGCGGCGAAGTGGCCGAACTCGTGGAGGACGATCAGCGCGGCGAAGCCCGCGAAGGCGAGGACGTAGCTCATGCGAAGGACTCCACGAGCTCGGAGGCGATCTCCCGCGCCTCGCGGTCCGCCTCGTACAGCGTCTCGAAGGCGCGGATCGGGGTCGGGTCCAGTCGTTCGAGCGTCGTCTCGATGACGGCCGGGATCCCGAGGAAGGACAGCCGCCCGCTGAGGAAGGCGTGCACGGCGATCTCGTTCGCGGCGTTCAGGACGCAGGGCGCGGTGGCGCCCGCGATCGCGGCCTCGCGCGCCAGGCGCAGGCACGGGAACGCGTCGTGGTCGACGGGCTCGAAGGTGAGCGACCCGAGCGCGGCGAGGTCCAGCGCGTCGATCGGCAGGTCCATGCGCTCCGGGTGGTGCAGCGCGTAGGCGATCGGCACGCGCATGTCCGGGTAGCCCATGTGCGCGAGCGTGGCGCCGTCGCTCAGCGCGATGAGCGCGTGGATGATCGACTGCGGGTGGACCACCACGTCGATGCGGTCGTACGGCGTCCCGAAGAGGTGGTGGGCCTCGATGACCTCCAGGCCCTTGTTCATCAGGGTGGCCGAGTCGATCGAGATCTTGCCCCCCATCGCCCAGGTCGGGTGGTTCAGCGCCTCCTCGACGGTGACGTGCTCCAGCTCGGCGCGCGTCCGCCCGCGGAACGGGCCGCCGCTGGCGGTGACGGTGAGGCGGTCGATGGCGCCGGGGTGCTCGCCCGCCAGCAGCTGGTGCAGCGCAGAGTGCTCGGAGTCGACAGGCAGGATCTGCGCTCCCGTGGCCTCGGCCAGCTGCATGACGAGCTCACCGCCGACGACGAGGGACTCCTTGTTGGCCAGCGCCAGGTCGATGCCCTCGCCGAGCGTCGCCACGGTCGGGCCGAGGCCCGCGCTGCCGACGAGGGCGTTGAGCACGAGGTCGGGCTGGGACTCGAGGACCAGGCGCACGAGCCCCTCCGGCCCGACGAGCACCTCGCCGTCGGTCCACGCCTCGCCCGCGCGCGCGGCGGCGTCCGGGTCGACGAGCGCGATGCGGTCCACGCCGTGGTCGACCGCCTGCTGGACCAGCGGCTCCCAGGAGCGCTCGGCGCTGAGGCCGACGAGCTCCAGGTCGGGCGAGCGCCGGACGATGTCCAGCGCCTGGGTTCCGACGGACCCCGTCGAGCCGAGGATGAGCAGGCGGCGGGGACCGGACACCGGACCATGATGGCAGCCTCCCCCGGCCGAGCACCCCGCTGCGGCGCCACGCCGGCGTCGCGCCCCGCATCGCGCCGCAGCCGGCGGGCCGTCCTCCTAAAGTGACCGGCGATGCGCAGCGGCAGCACCCTCCGGCTCATCGTGTCGCTGCTGGTTCTCGTCGGCGTGACCGCCCTCGTCGCGACCCGCATCATCGACGGCTCCCGCTCCCGCGCGGCGGTCCCGGCGGCGGCGACGAAGATCGACGTCACGCCCCGGCCGGTCCCGGCCGCTCCGGCGGCCCCGGCGACCCCGGCCCTCCCCGCGGACCCGGGGCCCCTGCCCGCCCTGCTCGCCGATCCGGCTCGCCTGCCGTGCTTCGGCGCGGCCTCCGAGGATCCGGGCCGTCCGTGCGTGAACCCGAGGCTGCGCGGGACGGTCTACCCGACGCCGACGGACGCCCGCGGGGCGCAGCGGTACGACCGCTGCCGCCGCCGGTTCGACCGCGACCTGCTGCGGATCTGCTTCTGGGGCGCGACGCAGGGGACGGCCACCCGGACGATCGCGATCCTCGGCGACAGCCACGCCTCGCACTGGCGGGCCGCGATGCAGACGGTCGTCGCGGCGAAGCGGTGGCGCGCGATCTCGATCTCCCGTGCCGCCTGCCCGCTGACCCTGGCGCACCCGGACCTGCCGGGGACCGCGCGGCAGGCCGGCTGCGTCGCGTGGAACCAGCAGGTGCAGGCGTACGTCCGCGCGCACCCGTCGATCACCGCTGTCTTCGTCGGCGCGCACCGGGGGCGGGTGATCCCGCCCCCCGGGCAGACCATGGGTGCGGCGCGCCGCGCCGGCTACCTGACCGCATGGCGCCGCCTGCGAGCGGGCGCGGTGCGCCACGTCGTCGTCTTCCGGGACACCCCGCGGGTGCGCGGCGCGACCCTGCGCTGCGTCGACGGGGCGCTCGCGGCCGGCCGGCCGGCGGGGATCGCCTGCGCCCTCCCGCGGGCCTACGCGCTGCCGCCGGACCCCGAGGCGCTCGCGGCCGCCTCCGACCCGGCGCACGTGCAGGTCGCGGACCTGGCCTCGGCCTTCTGCGACGCACGCCTCTGCCGTCCGGTGATCGGCGGCGCGCTCGTGCTGCGCGACGTCTCCCACATGACGACGACGTTCAGCGCCACGCTTGGCCCGCGGCTGCTGCGCACCGTGAACCGGCTCACGGCCGGGTGGCGCGACGGGCGCGTGCCCGG
>JAOPZU010000517.1 GCA_025963955.1 Solirubrobacterales bacterium | reverse complement strand
CCAGGAGCTCGCGCGCCCGGCGTGCTCCCCGGTGCGACCGGCGGTTGTGGCGCCTCAGCCGCCGGCGATCTTCTCGATGACCTTGCCCGAGCCGCCGCACTCCGGACACGTCTGACCGTCCTGCTCGCCGGATCCGCCGCAGGTCTGGCAGACGTTCTCGCCCTCGCCGGCCACGGCCACGCCCTCGGGCAGCGCCGCCTCCTCGTGCGGGGTGAGGTCCAGCTCGTCGTCGTTCGTCATCGTGGGCTCCTGGTTCGGGGTCGAGGGATCAGACATGGACGGTCGCCGGACGCGGCCCCGGGTCCTCCGCGGCCGTGCGCTGCGGACGCGCGGGTGCGGGCTGCTCGGGAACGACGCGCAGCAGGGCGCGGGGCATCTGCGCGCCCTTGGCCGCGGCCTTGACGAGGTTCGACGCCAGCCGCAGCGGGGTGTCGCGCGCGAAGGGCATGCGCCGGCCGAGCTGGAGCGGCGCGAGGAAGCTGTCGCGGGCGGGGATCTTGCCGCTGATCACCGGCGGCAGGTTGTCCACCGACCACAGCGACCCGGGCGCGGGGGCCTGCTCGGTGCCGCTGCGGTACCAGCGGTCGATCATCAGGAGCACCGCATCGGCGACCGGCCGGGCGTGCGCGTAGAGCAGGTCGACGCTCAGCGTGAAGCCGCCGAGGACGACCTCCCGGCGCGGTCGCACCGCCATCTCCACGAGCGCCTGCGCCACGACCTCGGCGCGGTAGGCGTCCGGCGGGATGCGCGGCTTGTGGCCGGTCGAGCTGGAGGCCTGCGCGAAGAGCGGCGTGTCGATCGGCCCGGGGTGGACCATGGCGATCCGCACGCCGCTGTTCTGCTCCCGCTCCTCGATGGCGAGCGTGTTCAGGAAGCCGCGCAGCGCGTGCTTGGCGGCGGCGTAGGAGGACCAGGTCGGCAGCGGGACCCGGGTCATGAGGGAGCCCGTGGCCACGATCGTCCCGCGGGTCTCGCGTAGGTGCGGAAGTCCCGCGCGGATCACGTCGACGGCGCCCTTGAACGTCACGTCGAGCGTGCGGTCGAAGTCGTCCGGGTGGACCTCCTGGAAGTGGCCGAAGACGGCGGCGCCGGCGTTGGAGACGAGGATGTCCAGGCCCCCGAGCGTGGCTACGGCCTCCTCGACCGCCGCCTCGACGCGGTCGCGGTCCGCGAGGTCCACGTGGATGACGTCCGCCGCGATGTCCTGCTCGGCGAGGCGCTCCCGCAGCTCGTCCGCGCGGCGCGCGAGGACGACCATCCGCGCCCCCTCGTCCGCGAGGATGCGGGTCGCGGCGAGGCCGACGCCCGAGCTGCCGCCCGTCAGGAGCACGCGTTTGCCGGTCAGTCGTGGGGAGGCCATGTGCGGCGGCTACCCCGCGCCCGCGCCCGCAACCACCGCCGGCACGCCACGCGTCGGCTCGTCCTCCGGTTGGCACGCCCGCATCCGGGTAGGAGAGCTCTCATGATCGGTGCACTCATCCTCGGCCTCGTCGCCGGATACATCGCTAAGGCCATCGTGCCCGGAAAGGACCCCGGCGGCTTCTTCGTCACGATCGCCCTCGGACTGGTCGGATCGCTCGTCGGCTTCTTCATCTTCACCAAGCTGCTCGGCATCGGTGACAACAAGGCCTTCGACCTCGGCGGCCTGATCGGCGCGATCATCGGCACCGTGCTGGTGCTGCTGGCCTACCGGCGCTTCGCGGGCGGCCACGCCGGCACCCGCGGCGGCCGGGTCGGCGCCCGCTAGGTCGTTGCGGCGGCCACGCCCCTGACGGGGTGTGGCTGCCGTCTGTCTCACCCGCGTCCGGTCAAGCGGCCGACGCCGCGGGCCACGCCCTGGAGGGGCTCGACGGTGTCCGCCACCTTCCCGGCGGCCTCCTCGAGGTCCTCCACCGTCGACACCGCGCTGAGCAGCTGCGGCAGGACCAGGCGGAATTGCTGCATCACCGCGTCGATCTCCTTGGCGGTCGCCGTGAGATCCGCTCCGCCGACGATGAGCTCCGTGGCCTGCCCGTCCAGGCGCTCGGCCGTCCGGTTCAGGTCCGCGCCGCCCGTGATGAGCGTCTGCCCGGTCGCGACGACTCCCTCGCCGACGGCCGTGATGCGCGTCAGCTCGCGCCGGAGCCCGAGCAGCTGCTCGAGGATCAGCTCGGCGGGGTCCGGGTCGCGGCGGGCCCGCTCGGCGATCGCGTTCAGGTCCTCCGCGGCACGCACAGCCAAGCGCGCGGCGCGCCAGGGAGCCAGCGCCAGGTCGGTGATGAGCATGAGGACCGGGTGTCCGGATCGACGCCGGTCGTAACCGGTCCTGGCGTCCGCGGTTGCGCAGGCGGACACCGGGCAAGCGGTCCCCATCGAGCAACCCCAAACGGAGGGACGCGCATGACGCCGATCACCGAGTCCGCCACTGCGGACGGTCAGGCTGTCGCCGAACAGGCGCAGGAGAAGTTGAAGGAGGGTGCGGGCGCCGCGAAGGAGCAGGCGGCCAACGTGGGCCAGCAGGCTCAGGCCCGCGCCCGGGAGCAGGTCGACACCCGGACGACGCAGGCCGGTGAGCAGCTGAAGGGCCACGCGGACGACGCGCGGTCGATGGCCGACCAACTGCGTGACCAGGGCAAGGACGGGCCCGCGAAGCTCGTCGAGCAGGCGGCAGATCGCGCCGAGAGCCTCGGCGGCTACTTGGCCGAAGCGGACCCCGACCGCATGCTGCGCGACGTGGAGCAGTACGCGCGCAAGAACCCGTGGGCCGTCATGGCCGGCGGCGTGGCCCTCGGGTTCGCGGCGGCGCGCGCCGTGAGTGCCGCGAGCGCCACGCGCTCACAGGTCGGCTCAGGTTCCTCGTCGACCGGCGGCGGACCGGCCCAGCTGCCGGCGCCGCAGACCGCGGGCATCGCGACCCCGCCGGCGACCCCGGTCCCGGGCGCGGCGCCCGCCGTTCCCGGAACGCCCGCCACCGGCGCGTACGCCGGCACGGAGAGCGTGCCCGCGAACGCCGACCTCCCCGGGTACGGCGGCGGACGATGAGCGAGCACCCTGCTGCTGATCGTGAGAAGCCGGTTGGGGAGTTGTTGAGGCAGCTTTCTGAGGAGACGTCGACGTTGGTGCGTCAGGAGCTTGAGTTGGCGAAGGTCGAGCTTCAGGCGAAGGGCAAGCAGGCGGGTGTTGGCGCCGGGTTGTTGGGTGGTGCTGGTGTGACTGCTCTGGTGGCGTTGATCGCGTTGATGTTGACGGTGTTGTTCCTGTTGGACACCGGGATGAAGACGTGGCTTGCGGCGTTGATCACCACGGTGATTTTCGCGGCGGTTGCGGGTGTGCAGGCGTTGTTGGGGAAGAAGCGGCTTGAGCAGGTTGGGCCGCCGACTCCGGATAAGACCACTGAGAGCGTGAAGGAGGATGTCGAATGGGCCAAGACCCGAGCACGATCCGCAAGGACATAGAGCAGACGCGTGAGCGTATGGGTGACACCGTTGATGCGTTGGCGTACAAGAGTGATGTGGGGGCGCGCGCGAAGGATGCGGTCACCGGTCGTGTGGACAGCGTGAAGGAGAAGCTCGGGGTCGCGCAGTCGGCGGCGTCGGACAAGCTCTCGGCGGCGGGTGATGCGGCGCCGTCGACTGGTGATGTGGCGGCTCAGGCGCGCAAGGCGAAGGGGTTGGCGCAGGAGAATCCGATGGGGCTGGCGATCGGTGCGGTCGCGGTCGGATTCGTCGCTGGGTTGTTGATTCCGAACACGCGGGTGGAGAACGAGGCGATCGGTCCGGTCGCTGGTGAGCTGCGTGAGCAGGTGCAGGACGCGGCGCAGCTCGCGGCCGGTCATGTGCAGGACGCGGCGCAGGATGTGGTGTCCTCGGCGAAGGACGCGGCGCAGTCCGCGGCGTCGGAGGTCGCGGACGCGGCCAAGCAGGCCGGTCAGCAGCACGCTGATCAGGCCAAGGACGAGCTGGGCGAGAAGGCGCAGGACGTCGCCCAGACCGCCGCACACCCCACCACCTAGACCGTCCCACGGTGACCGACGAGCCGGCGGCGCCCCCACCATCGGGGGCGTCGCCGGCTCGGTCGTTCACTCCGCGAACGGCAGGCGGTCGAGCAGCCCGAGCACCGCGAACACGCGCTGCACCGCCGGCGGACCGGGCAGGATCAGCAGGTCCCGGCCCTCCGCCTGGCCCTGGAACCGCAGCAGGGCGGCGACGCCGGCGGAGTCGATGAACTCGCAGGCGCCGAGGTCGATCACGATGCGCCTGGCCGGGTCGCTGTCGAGGGCCGCGCGGAAGGTCGGGCGCAGCTCCTCGATCGTCCCGAGGTCGACCTCCCCGATGACCGACACCAGATGCGTCTGGGCGTCCGCGGCCGTCCGGGTCGTCGTGGTCGTGGGCAGGTCTCCGAGGTTGTCGTGCGGCATCGCGTCCTGAACGGCGTCGGGGCGGAACGGGGCTTCACGACACTATCCGCCGACGAGCGGGACGGGGCACGCACGGCACGGAGCGGCGTCGTTTTTGCACCGCCAGGAGGGTGCAAGAACGACGCCGCTTCCAGCTCGCGCTGGGGTGGCAGGGCCCGGGGTGGCAGGGCCAGGGTGGCAGCGCTCGGCGT
>JAOPZU010000504.1 GCA_025963955.1 Solirubrobacterales bacterium | reverse complement strand
ACGAGGCCGGTGGCGCGGCGCTGCGGACGCACCCGCGCGACGCGCCGGCTCAGTAGCCGAGCGCGAACTTCGCGTCTTCGCTCATCTTGTCCGGCGTCCACGGCGGGAGGAACGTCATCTCGACCGTGACCGAGTCCACGCCGTCGAGCTCGGAGACGAACTCCTCGATCTGCTCGGTCACCTGCGGGCCGATCGGGCAGCCCGGCGAGGTCAGCGAGAAGGTGACGTGCACGTCACCGCCGGTCAGCTCGATCCCGTAGATCAGGCCGAGCTCCACGAAGTCCAACCCCAGCTCGGGGTCGATCACGTTGCTCAGGGCGGCTTCGATGTCGTCGACGGTCAACATGCCCCGAGTGTAGAAGGCCGCGGCGTAAACGGACGCATCGGCGCTCGGAACACCGTTGCGTGCGGCCGGTGGGCGGCGGTACTCTCGCCGCATCGTCTCGTTCAGCGAACAGACCGGTGTGCTCGTCTGCGCCGGGGACGAGGACCGCACGACGTCGGCCCGTCGCCGGCGCGCGCTGTCCCGCTCGCTGACCGCCGAGACGGACGTCCGCGTGGACCTGAGCGGCCTCGTCTTCGCCGACGCCTCCCTCATGGTCGACCTCGCCATGGTCGCCCGCCGGCTGCGCAAGGCCGGGCGCCGGCTGCGCCTGCAGGGGCCGCAGCCGCAGATCAGGAAGCTGATCGAGATCGTGGGGCTCGACCGCCTCGCGGGCGTGAGCCTCGAGCCGCTGCCCGCCTGAAGCCGCCGGGCTAGGCTGGAGGGCACCCGATGCCCCTGCTCCTGCTGCTCATCGTCGTCGTCCCGCTCGTCGAGATCTACGTCCTGATCCGGGTCGGTCAGGCGATCGGTGCGCTGTGGACCGTGGCGCTGCTGCTCGCCGACTCGTTCCTCGGCGCTGCGCTCATGCGCTCGCAGGGCCGCCGCGCCTGGACCACCTTCGCCGCGGCGCTCGGCCAGGGCCGCGTGCCGGCCAAGGAGACGCTCGACGGTGCCCTGGTCATCTTCGGCGGCGCGTTCCTCATCACCCCGGGCTTCGTCAGCGACATCTTCGGCTTCCTCCTGCTGCTGCCCCCGACCCGCGCGGTCATTCGTCGGCTCGTCCTGCGGAGCTTCACGAGCCGGTTCTCGGCGGCGATGCGCGCGGGGCAGTTCGTGACCGGGCGCGGCGGTGGCGGGCCAGGTGTACGCCGCCCGTCGCCCTTCGCCCGGTCCGACGCGGACGTGGAGGGAACGGCCTACGACGTCGACGACCCGCGCGCGCTGCCGCCGCACCCCGACGGGCGCTGAGCGAGCCGGGGCCCCACCCGGCGCGCCGGGGGCCCGGCGTTTCGCGAGAATGGCCCGCATGACGATCACCAGCGCGCACGAACTGCCGCAGCCGTCCTCGTCGCCCGCGTTCTCGGACGCCGTCACCTACGCCTTCGGCGACGCGGAGGCGGACGTCTTCGCCGTCGCCCGCGTCGGGCTCTCCTCCGGGCCGGAGGGCGAGCCGCAGGGCAGCGGCCTGGCGATCGTCTTCGCCGGGAGGGAGCCCGTGTCCGTCCGCGCCGCGGGCGGGCTGCCGGTGACCTCCGCGTCCTTCGACGCGGTCGCGGCGGCCGGAGTGTCCACGACCACGGCGGTGCCCCTCGAGCAGTGGGCGCTGAGCGTCGAGAACGAGGACGGGACGGTCGCCCTCGCGCTCACCTTCACGGCCGTCAGCGCGCCGGGCGAGGTCGAGGCCGGAAGCGCGGTCGCCAAGACCGGGGGCATGCAGGGCTACGAGCAGCTGTGCCGTGTGAGCGGGACCGCCCGCGTCCGCGGCGGCACCCGGACCATCGACTGCCTCGGCCAGCGCGGCCACTCCTGGGGCGCGCCGGACTGGGACAGGCTCGTCCTGGCCCGCACCGTCAGCGCCTGGGCCGGGGAGGACCTCGGGGTCGCGCTGACCACCGTCCGCCCAGCCAAGGCCAAGAGCCACGCCGACGAGGCGGTGCAGGCCTCGGTCTTCGCCCGGGAACCGGACGCCGAGGGCCTGGCGGCCGCGATCGAACCCGACGACGCGCGCCTCTCCACGACGTACGACGCCGAGGGACGCCAGCGCCGGGCCGGCCTGGAGATCTACGAGACGGAGGAGGGCTACCCGCACCGCGGAGCCGGCGAGGTCCTGTGCGGCACGTCGCTCGACCTGGGCCGGCTGCGCCTGGACTGCTCGTTCTTCCGCTGGCGGCTGGACGGACGCGAGGGCGTCGGGCGCTACGACATCCTGCGGCGGAGTGAGGACGGGAGCGCCGCGTGAGCACCCCGATCACGACGATCATCTGCGACTACGGCGGCGTGCTGACCTCGCCGCTGGCCGGCGCGTTCGCGCAGGTCCACGCACGGCACGGGCTGCCGGAAGCGGCGCTCGGCGCCGCCATGGCGAAGGCCGGTGCGCAGCGCGGGCAGGACCTGCTCGCCGAGCTGGAGTGCGGCCGGATCGCCGAGGCCGAGTTCATGGCGCTGCTCGGGGCGCAGCTGTCCGCCGACCTCGGGCGGGAGATCGACCTCTCGCGCTTCACCGAGCACTACTTCGCGGGGCTGGAGGCGAACCCGGAGATGCTCGACGAGCTGCGCGAGCTGCGCGCGGCGGGCTACCGGATGGGGCTGCTGACCAACAACGTCGTCGAGTGGGAGCCGCACTGGCGGGCGATGATCCCGGTCGACGAGCTCTTCGACGACGTCGTCGACTCCGCCTTCGTCGGCCTGCGTAAGCCCGACCCCGCGATCTACCGCCTGAGCTGCGAGCGCCTCGGCGTCCATCCGGCCGAGTGCGTCCTCATCGACGACTTCCTCGTCAACTGCCAGGCGGCCGAGGCGCTCGGCATGGCGGCCGTCCGCTTCGTGGACACCGCCGGCGCGATCGCCGAGTTGCGCCGGCTGCTCGCCGAGCGCGGGGCGCCGCCGTCTGTCGCCGCCGTCTCCGGGTAGGACGAGGACGTGCTCACCTACCTCATCGTCGTCGCTCTCAGCGGACTCGTCATCGGCGCGCTCGCGCGGCTGTCGCTGCCCGGCCGCGACCCGATGTCGATCCCCGCCACGATCGCCCTGGGCGTCGCCGGCTCGATCGCCGGCGGGCTCATCGTCTACGCGATCACGGACGGCAGCTACGGCGCCGGCCTCCCGGTCAGCGTCGCCTGCTCCTCCGTCATCCTCTACGTCGTGCGCCGCCGGCGCGGCGGCGGGCTCGCGAGCCCGGGCCGCCCCGCGGGCCGCTGACTCACGGCGCCAGCGTGAAGCTGAGGCTGCGCGTCACCGGATCGACGGCGTCCAGCCGCACCCGGACCGCCTGACCGGCCGGCAGCGCCGCGCCCTTGACCCGCGCCCGGACGGCCGGCTCCTGCAGCTGGACGAGGTCGTCGTCGATGGCGACCGCCGCGAAGGTCTGGCCCGTGCGCCCGGCCAGGACGACACACTCGGCGAGGTCGACGACGGCTCGCTCCACGCGGTTGGCGCGCTGGGTCCCTGAGGCCATCGCCGCCGGCAGTCCCGGCAGGGCGGCACACACGGCCTGGTCCGGGTTCGTGCCCGCGGCGAGATCGGCGCAGAGGCTGAGGACGAAGCGGTCGGCGAGCCGGCGCAGCGGGGCGGTGACGTGCGCGTACGGCGCCGCGATAGCGAAGTGCGTGGCGTCCTCGGGGGCCGGCGCGGCACCGTCGAAGGCCGTGTAGCCGGCACCGTGGCCGCTGCCGGCCGCCTGGTGCAGCAGCGCCGCGTGGGCGGGGACCGCCGGGTCGAGCGTCCGGATCCACTCGGGATAGCTCGTGCCCTCCGCCCAGGGCGCACCGAGCGCGGAGGCTGAGGCCCGCAGGCGGTGCAACGCCTTCTCCTCCGGCGCGGGCTGGGTGCGCAGCAGACCGACGCCGGCGCCCAGCATGAGCCGGGCGGCGGCGATGCCGGTGAGCAGGGAGATCTGCGCGTTCCACTCCTCCGTCGGGAGCGGGACGCGGTAGGCGACGGTCCAGGAGCCGTCGGGGGCGCGGTCGACCTGCTGCTCCGGGACGCGCAGCGAGACCCCGCCGCGGGCGCGCTCGATGGCGATGCGGCGCTCGCCGATCTCGCCGAGGAGCGTGCGGACCTCGTCGGGCACGCTCGCGTAGTCCAGGCGGGCGGTGGAGCGGACGACCGCGCGCTGCAGCTGCGTCCGGATGAGCTCCCCGTCGGTGTCGAGGTCGAGCGTCCACACGAAGGCGGGCCGGTCGACGCCGGGCAGCAGGCTCGCGGCGGCTTCGGACAGCGCCGGCGGATGGAGCGGGACACGGTGCTCGGGCAGGTAGGTCGTGACGGCGCGCGCGTGGGCTTCGCGGTCGATGGCGCCCCCGATCGCCACGAACGCGCCGACGTCCGCGATGGCGTAGTCCACGCGGTAGCCGCCGCCGGGGTGGGTGGAGTCCTCGTCGCGACGGGCGAGGTGCATCGCCTGATCGAGGTCCATCGAGCCGGGCGGGTCGATCGTGACGAAGGGGAGGTCGACCCGCGGTCGGTCCCCCGCCGTCCAGCGGGCCGCCGCGAGGTCGGCCTCCGCAAGCGCGTCGGGCGGGAAGCCGGCGGGCAGCTGGAACTCGGCGACGATGCGCTCCAGGCCGTCGGCGACGGCGTCGGTCGGGCTCAGGCGGACGGGGCGGGGCGGCACGCTGCCACCCTACGCGGGGCGGGACTGGGCTCGCCTCAGCAGCCGTCGACGCCGCAGCTGTCGCCCTCGGCGACGACCGCGAGCGGCTCGGGCCCGCGGGCCGCCCAGCCCTGCTCCAGCAGCTGCAGCAGGGCCTCCGGCGGATGGGCGCCGGACGCGCCCATGGCGCGGTCGACCACGAAGAACGGCACGCCCTGGATGCCGAACCCGCGAGCGGTCTCCTCGTCGGCGCGGACCGCGTCGGCGAAGCGGTCGGACGCGAGCATCGCCCCGACCTCCTCGGCGTCGAGGCCGATCTCCTCCCCCACGCGCTGCAGGGTCGCGTGGTCGGAGATGAGCTCGCCGTCGGTGAGGTAGGCGCGCATCAGCCGCTCCTTCGCGGCGTCCTGGACGCCGTGCTCCGCGGCCAGGTGCAGCAGGCGGTGCCCGTCGAAGGTGTTGCCGCCGCGGGCGCGGTCGAAGCGGAACTCGAGCCCGTCCTCTGCCGCGGTCCGGGTCATCTCGTCGAGTTTGCCCTGCGCCTGCTCCAGGCTCATGCCGTACTTCGCCGCGAGGTGCTGCGCGTTCCCGCCGGTGCGCTCGGCCGGGGCGCTCGGGTCGAGCTCGAAGCTGCGGTAGGTCACGCTCACCGCGTCCCTGTGCTCGAAGCGGGAGAGGGCCGCTTCGAAGCGCCGCTTGCCGACGTAGCACCAGGGGCAGGCGATGTCCGACCAGATCTCGACGTCCATGCGGTCCAGCGTAGCGCCGGGTCTGCGGCTAGTTGTCCGACCCGAGCCGGTCCCAGAGGTAGAGCTCGATGCACTCCTCCGCCAGCTCGGTGGCGCGCTCGCGCGAGAGCCGCGGCAGGACGGTGTCGAGCGCCTGGTCCTCGGCGATGCCGGCGTCGAACGCCTCCTCGCCGCGGAAGCCCGCGGCGATCTTCAGCGCCTCGCGGCGGTTCTCGCCGAGCGTCGGGAAGACGTTCACGAGGAACTCCCGGTTGGCGATGGGCTGCCCGACCTCCAGCGACGCGTGCCAGGCGGCGAGCATCGAGAGGTCGTGCTCGTCGAGGTCGGCGACGGCCTTGGCGTAGTGCGTGTCGAGCTCGCGCTCGGGGATCTCGTCCACCCATGCGCGCACGAGCTCGCCGAGCAGCTGCCGCCGTG
>JAOPZU010000494.1 GCA_025963955.1 Solirubrobacterales bacterium | reverse complement strand
GACGGCGGCCAGCCCCGCGCTCACGGCGGCGCCTCCGCGGGCGGGGAGGGCGGCGGGCCCGGCGCCGACCACAGGAGCTCGACCGACCGCTCGAGCGCGACGCTCGTAGCCTCCACACGCGGCGCCTCGAGCTCGCTGACCGGCGGAGCGCCCGTCGTTTCGGGGACCGTCACGTGGTCGGTACGGCGAGGCGACGACGGACGAGCTTGCCCATCTCGTTGCGGGGAAGCGTGCCCACCACGAACACCTGCTTGGGGCACTTGTACGTGGCCAGGTGCGCGCGCAGGTGCTCGCCCAACTCGGCCAGCTCGATGCTCCGGCCGTCGACGGGGACGACCCACGCGGTCACCTGCTCACCCCACGACTCGGACGGAAGCCCGGCCACAGCGGCCTCGGACACGTCGGGATGCAGCTCCAGCGCCAGCTCGACCTCGCGCGGATAGACGTTGAGCCCGCCGGTGATGATGAGCTCCTTCAGACGGCCGGTGACGGCCAGGGCGCCGGTCTCGGGATCGAGGCGTCCGACGTCCCCCGTGCGGAACCAGCCCCCGGGATGGAACGCCTCCTGCGTCGCCTCGGGCCGGCCCCAGTACCTGGTGAAGACCTGCGGCCCGCGGAGCAGGACCTCACCGTCCTGCCCGTCGGGCAGTGCCGTCCCGTCGCCGTCGGCGATGCGAAGCTCGACGCCGGGGAGCGGCACCCCCACGACGCCGGGGAGCCGCGGCTGGTCGTACAGGTTCGAGACGTCCAGGCCGCTCTCCGTCGTGCCGTAGCGCTCGAGCGGCGCCGTTCCGCTCGCACGTCCGACGTCGTCGAACAGCCGGGGCGGCATCGGCGCGGAACCGCACACCGCCAGCCGCAGCGCCGCGAGCGGGCGCAGCTGCGCAGGAGGCAGGGCGACGAGGCGCTCGTACACCGCGGGGACGGCGAAGAGCACCGAGGCGCGCTCCTGCTCGACGGTGCGCAGCAGCCGCTCGGCGTCGAACCGCTCGAGGACGACGACGCGCGAGCCTGAGAGCAGCGCGGCGTGCACCCCACCCAGCCCGTGCTGGTGCATCAGGGGAAGGGCGTGCACCAGCACGTCGTCTGCCACCCACCGCCAGGCGAGCATGGCGGAGCGGATCGACGAGAGCAGGTTGCCGTGGGTCAGCACCACGCCCTTGGGCACTCCGGTGGTGCCCGAGGTGTACGCGAGCAGCGCCGGGTCCTGCGACGTCACGTCGGCCGGCGCTGCATACGCGCCGGCGGCGAGGACGTCGGCGAGCGTGGTCTCGGCTCCGTGCATGGCTGCACCGAGGGCGACGACCCGACGCAGCAGGCCGGCCGACGTGGGCCGGGTCCGCAGCGCCGTGATCGCCGGCCCCTGGGCGAAGGCCAGGGCGGGCTCGGCGTCCGTCACGAGGTGGTCCAGCTCGTAGGCGGTCAGCGAGGGACTGGCCAGCACAGCGACGGCTCCTGCGCGCAGGACCCCCACGTAGGCGGTGACCAGGGAGAGGTCGTTCTGGCTGGACAGCAGGATGCGATCACCCGGCCGGACGCCGGCCGTCCCCAGCCACCCGGCGACGCGGCCGGCCCGCTGGTCGAGCTCCCGGTGGGTCGCCACCTCACCCTCGACGCGGACCGCCGCCCTGTCACCGGCGCGTGCAGCGACGTCGGCGAACGCCTGCCCCAGCGACCCCTGTCCCAGCCCTGCCAGGACCTCGTCGAGCTCGAGCCCCGGCGGCAGGTGGCGCCGCCAGGCCGTTCGCGCCCGTCGCTCGTCGCTCATGACTGCTCCCTCGCCTCGACCCCCTCCACGGACCCGTTCCACTGCGCGTTCGCGGTCCTCTCCCGGCGCAGCCGCTCCAGGAGGTCCGGCTCGTTGACGAGCCGCTTGATCCGCGCGACGGCGCGCGGATCACGACGGACCAGCTCGGTCGCAAGCTCGTGCGCGGCGGCCGGAGCGTCCTGCGCCGTACGGGTGAGCAGGCCGAGGCTGAAGGCCTCCTGCCGGGCGACCCACCGCATGCTCAGACACAGGTCGAGGGCGCGGCCGCGGCCGACGAGCGAGGGCAGCGCCCACGCGGAGACGGCCAGGCCGTGGCCGGCCCCCGCGAACCTGAACCGCGACGACGGCCCGCCGATGCTGATGTCCGACGCCATCACGAGCTGCGCTCCGCCACCGACGGCGGCCCCGTCCACCGCTGCGACGACCGGGGCGGGCAGTTCCAGCAGGCGCTCGTAGAGCGCGTAGAGCCGGTCGCTGACGTACGCGCGCTCGTCGTCGCCGATGCGGATGTCGGCACCGGCGCAGAAGACGCCGGGCTCGGCGCTGGTGAGGACGACCGCGCGCACGCCGTCGACCTCCGCCGCATCCATCGCGTGGTGCAACGCGTCGACCGCGGCGACGTCGATCGCGTTGCGGCGCTCGGTGCGCGCGAGCACGACGCGGAGCACGCCGTCGCCCGCGACCTCGGTCCGCACTGCCGTGGTGGTCGACACAGCGCCTAGCGCATCCCCGTCGTGCTCGCGACCAGAGAACGCGGGTCGCGGCGCCGCCACGCCTGGTTCTCGACGCGGCTGAGGAACTCGTCGACAGCTCGGTTGAACTGCTCCGGCTCCTCGAGGTTGACGGTGTGGCCGGTGCGCGGCACGAGCACGAGGCCGGCGGTCGGGATGGTGCGCTTGAGCATGAGGTCCGGCTCGAGGCACCCCTCGTCCTCATCGCCGGCGATGATGAGCGTCGGCGGCTCCATGGCGCCGAGCTGGTCGCGCAGGTCGTAGAGGGAGGGTCGCGACTTCTGCACACCGCGCATGGTCAGCGCCGAGCCGGTCGAGGAGTGCTCGGCGAGCATCGAGGCGAACTCGGCCCAGCCCCGCGGGTCCTTGTTCTGGAACTGCACGCGCGCCGGGCCGACGGCGTACCGCTTCGCGACCTGCGCGGCGCCCTCGGACTCGAAGGCCAAGGCGATCGCCTCGCACTCCTCTCGGAAACCGGCTTGCTTCTCCGGCTGCGAGCCGTAGCCGCAGCCTCCAACGACCAGGGACCGCACCCGGTCCGGGTGCTGCATCCCGAGGTGGAGCGCGGTGAACCCACCCATGGAGACGCCGACGATGTGAGCCCGGTCGGCGCCTGCCGCGTCGAGCACCGCGACCGCGTCGCTGACCGCCGTGGCCTGCGAGTAGCGGTCCAGGGAGTCCGGCACGTCCGAGGGCTCGTAGCCGCGCGCGGCGTACGACAGGCACCGGTACCGGTCGCTGAAGTGCCGCAGCTGCGGCTCCCAGCTGCGGTGGTCACCCGCGAACTCGTGGATGAACAGCAGCGGCGTCCCGTCACCGGTCGTTTCGTAGAACAGGCGCGTGCCGTCCTCGGCAACTGCGTAGGCCATGGGGCCTCCCTTCTCGTACTGGGTATACCATACCGAATACTTAAGGAGCCGCCCATGTCCTCGCACCTGCCGCCCCGCGGCGCGCTGAGCACCGGTCGTGCGCAGGCGGAGGCGGCTGCCTCGGCCGCCGAGCCCCCTCCGCCGTACGACCAGGACGATTGGGCGGAGATCCTGAGGCTCTGGCAGTGCGAGCAGGACTGAGCCGCGACGGCGAGCCGGTGCGACGCCGAGCGCGCTGGACGCGTGTCACACGGACCCGCCTGCAGTCGAGGCGCTGTCCGGTGCGCGACCACGGACGCCGAGCAGGGAGCGTGCACGTGAGCCGCCTGCTCGCCGGCTGACGCTGCCCAGCGCGGCCGCGGCGGCGGGCTGGCGTGGCGCCATCATCGCGCTCGGGTCCTCGTCACGGTCGGCACCCTGGGGCTGGTCCATCGGCACGTGCCCGCTGCCGGTCCCAGCCCTACCCCAGCGCGACCTACGCGACCGGACCGGCGCACATCCGATGACTACTGCCCTACGCGTTCTTCATCGGTGCCGGCCCGCAGGGGGTGAACGTCTCGGTCCCGCTGTTCGCGCACGAGGCACTGGGCCTGTCCTTGACGTCGGCCGGGCTGGCCGTGGCGGTGGGGGCGTCGGCTTCGTCGCGCGCACGCTCGGAGACGCCTGTGCGAGGCGGTGACCACGCCCGGCGGGCTGCTCGCCGGGATGGGCCTCTGCCGAGCGGCGGCGACCGCCCTGCTCGCCGCGACCTCGGCCCGGCACGACGCGCGCCTGCTCTGGGTGGACATGACCGTCCACGCCTGCACGGCCGTGGCGGCGAACGTGCTCGCGATGCTCACGCTCGTCTCGCCGGACGACGAGGGTGGTGTCGGGCAAGCGACGGGCCTCGTCGGCGTCGGCCAGTTCCTCGGCTTCGCGGCTGGACCGGTCGCGTTCGGGCCGGTCGTCGACACGGCGACACCGTCGCCTGGTCGGCGACGACGGCACTCCACACCGCCGCAGGGATCACCATGCTCGCCCCAGCGGCGCCACGGCCGCCGTCCGGGCCGGGGCCGGGCACGGACCGTGACGACTTCCGGCACACAACGCGGATATACCATGTGGCGCATGTTCGCTGCCGCCGACCGCCGCGTCGTCGTCGCCATCACCGGGGCCAGCGGGGTCGGCTACGGCGTGCGCATGCTCGAGCTGCTGGCCGCCGAGCCGACCATCGAGACCCACCTGATCGTCAGCGCCGCGGGCGCGCTGACGATCCGCCACGAACTTGACCGCGACCTGTCGTCGGTGGTGGCGCTGGCGGACGTCGTGCACCGCCCGGCGAGCATCGGGGCGTCCATCGCCTCCGGCTCGTTCGAGACAGCCGGCATGGTCGTGGCCCCGTGCTCGATCAAGACGCTGTCGGCGATCGCGAACTGCTACTCCGACAGCCTCATCAGCCGCGCGGCCGACGTCCACCTCAAGGAGGGCCGGCCCCTGGTCCTGCTCGTCCGGGAGTCCCCCCTGCACCTCGGGCACCTGCGCCTGATGACGGCCGCCACGGAGGCGGGTGCGACGATCGCGCCACCCGTCCCCGCGATGTATGCCCGACCGACGTCCGTCGACGACGTCATCGACCACACCGCCCGGCGGGCACTGGCCCGGCTCGGTCTCGAACCGCTCGGACCCGCGCCCTGGCGGGGTCTGGAGCACGAACTGCCCCGCGACACCTGAGCCCGGGGCCCGACCGGCAGGGCCGGGTGCCGCCGCCGCTCAGCCGGAGCGGTCGGCGCTGTCGGCCGCCAGCAGCTGCAGAAGCGCTCCCGACATGTCCCGGGGGTGCAGGAAGAAGCTCTCGCTGTGCCGGCTGGCGATGACGGTCGTCCCGGCGCGCTCGGCCGCGGCGCGGGCGGCGGGCACGTCGGCGACCAGCAGGGCGACGTTGTGGACACCCTCCCCCAGAGTCTCGAGTCGGCGCCGGAACGAGCGGCTCGCCTGGCTCTGGCCACCGGGCTCGTCGGCGTCCAGGGGCTGGCAGAGCTCGATGCGCTGTCCGCTGCTCCCCAGCTCGAACAGCGCCCGGCGGTAACCGACGTCCACGCCACCCTCCACGCCGCTGGGGGGCCCCAGGACCGCCGCGTAGCGCGCCACCGCCGCCGTGAGGTCGCGGACCACGACAACGACGTGGTCGATGCCGAGAGTCGCGACGCGGGCCTGCCCGCCGTCCGCCACGCCCTGCGTCGCCTGAGCCGTCATGCCTCCAGCCCCAGGCACCGGGCTGCGTTGCCGCCCAGCATCGCCTCGACGTCGTCGTCGGTGACGTGCACGCCGTACTTCCTGCCGAGCGACGGCAGGTCGCGGAACCAGTCGATCCACCGCCGGTAGCCCGCGTCGTCGCGGACGCGGTGCCCGGAGATGTGGTCCGAGCCGAAAAGCAGCTTGTCGACGCCGACAGACCCCAGCGCGCGGCCGAGGCGCCGGACGAACAGCTCCTCGTCCTCGTAGGCCACGGCCTGCCAGCTGGACAGCTCGAGGTAGGTGTCAACGCCGGCCTCGGCGACCGCCACGGCCTCGTCCCACCACCAGGGCGCCCCGGCATGCGCGATCCAGAGGGTGAGACCGGGGTAGAGCCGCTGAACGTCCTGCACGAACAGCGGGTTGCTGAAGCGGGGACGCAGCATGCCCAGCGTCTCACCGCAGTGGATCGCGACCGGCAGACCGGAGTCCGCGCAGGCCTGGTAGAGAGGCTGGGCCGCCTCGTCGTAGGCGTAGAAGCCGGCGGGCGGATAGAGCTTCAGCCCCCGCAGCCCGTGGCGGTCGCGCGCCTCCTCGAAGATCCCGAGGGCGTCAGGCCGCCGCGGGTCCACCCCGGCGAAGGCGACGATGCGCCCGCCGCTGTCGCGCATGAGGCGGCCGTAGCGCTCGTGGACCTCCCGGATGTCGTTGCCGGGCCGGGAGTCCATGCCGAGCTCCCAGTCCACCGCCAGCAGCACCGAGACGTCCACGCCGGCCGTGGTCATCTGCGAGAGCAGGCGTACGGCCCCGGGGTCGGCCAGGCCGTCCTCCATCTTCGGCCGCACGTGCTCCGGCAGCCGGTCAGGCCCGCGGCCGGCCCACTGCTGAGCGGCGTAGTCGAACCACCGCGGGGGCCAGTCCCCCTGCTCGTACACGTGCACGTGCGCGTCCACACATAGCGTCACGGCCGCCACCTCTCCCTCGTGTCGTCGGCCTGCCCCAGGGGCAGGCCCCTCCGCAGCGCCGGGCGCGGTGCGGGCTCTCGCGGCGGTGCCGTCCCTGCTGTCCGTGCGCTCAGGACACTGCTTCCAGCAGGACCGCGTCGGTCTGGCCGAAGCCGCCGCAGACGGCGGCAGCCGCCCACCGCCCGCCGCTCTGCTGCAACCGCCGCGCGGCCGTGAGCAGGATCCGTGCGCCGCTGGCACCCGTCGGGTGGCCGATGGCCACGGCCCCGCCGTGGGCGTTGGTGCGGTGCTGGAGCTCGGCCTCCAGACCGGCGTCGCCCCCGGCCGCGGCGCGGACGCTGGTCAGGGCGGTCGCCGCGAACGCCTCGTTGATCTCGATGACGTCCAGGTCTGCGACGGACAGGCCCGCCTCCTCGGCGACCGTCGTGATGGCCTGCCCGGGGAGCCAGACGGCCGACGTGGCGCCGGCCGCCGTCTGGTGGTAGGCGTGGATGCGGGCCAGCGGCCTGGCGCCGTAGCGCTCCACAGCCCGATCGTCCCCGACGAGCAGGGCGCAGGCGCCGTCGTTGAGCCCCGGCGCGTTGCCGGCCGTCACCGTCGGGCTGTCGTAGACGCACCGCAGGGCGGCGAGCTGCTCGAGCGTCCCGCCGCGCCGAGGCTGCTCGTCGGCGGCGAGCACACCGGACGGTGTCTGGACCGGCATGACCTCGCCGTCGAAGTAGCCGTCCTCGAGCGCCGCGAAGTAGCGGCTGTGGCTGCCCAGCGCCCACCGGTCCTGCATCTCCCGGGTGACACCACGTTCCAGCGCCTCGATGCCCGCGTAGGTGGCGATGGGCGTTCCCGAGAGCGGCGAGCGGAGCAGGAGCAGGTCCTCGACGACGAGATCGCCGCGGCGCGACCCCCAACGCGTCTCGTGGAGCAGCCGCGGCGTGCGGCTCATGACGTCGAGCCCCAGGACGAGGGCGCTCGAGCCCCCGGCGGACAGCCCCCGCAGCGCCAGGCCGGTCGCTGTCATCCCCGAGCAGCACGCCCGGTCCACCGTCATCGACGGCAGGTCCTCGCGCAGGCCGGCCGCCACGGCGATCTGACGGGCCGGGACCATGAGCCCGCCCTCGAGCATGGCGATGCCCAGCACGAGCTCGTCGGCGTCACGGGGGGCAGTGGGGTGCCTGTCCAGGAGTCCGGTCAGGAGTTGTGCGCCGAGGTCCACGAGCGGCACGTCGCGCAGGCCCCCGCCGAAGCGGCCGAACGGGCTGCGGACCCCGTCGATGAGCCAGCTCGTCATCGGTGCCGCCCCGGCGCGCCCGCGCCCCGGGACTCGTCGCCACACACGCCGCCGACCAGGGCGCGCAACGGCTGCCACACCTCGGCGATCTCCTCGAGCCGCCGCTCCCTTCCACCGGACAGCAGGCTCACGGTGATGCGGTCGACGCCGGTGGCGGCCAGCGCCGCCAGCCTGCTCTGGCACTCCTGCGTCGTCCCGGCCACCGCGAGGACCTTGGCGAACTCGTCGCTGACGGTGTCGGCGTGCCCCGCGCTGAGCGAGAGGTGCGTGGAGAAGTCGTACTCCTTCGCGGCGCGGTCCATCTCCGAGCGGTAGGGCTCCAGGGACGACGGCATGTCCCGCCACGTCGTCATCCACCGCGCCTGCGCGGAGCACCACGACTTGACGTCGTTCACCGGCTTGGGCCCGTCACCGACCGACAGGGTGACCCACAGGTCGCGCTGGACGTCGCTGGGCGAACGTCCGGCCTCGATCGCACCGGCGTCGACCTGGGCCAGCTGCATGCGGACGCTCTCGACGTCGGCCGGGCCCATGATGATGACGCCGTCCGCGACGGCTCCGGCCAGTCGCAGCATGCGGGGCTGGCTGCCGGCGAAGAAGACCGGCGGACGGTTCGCGGGGACGAACGAGAGGGCCTTCTCGCCGTCCCCCATCGGCAGCGCCTCGCCGGCCAGCAGCGCCTTGAGACGGCGTACGCCCTCGTCGCACTCGCGGATGGTCAGGGGCTTCCTGCCGATCGGGAAGACCGCGCTGTCGCCCGCACCGACCCCGACCATGATCCGGCCTGGGCTGAGGTTCTCGAGGGTCGCCATGGCATTCGCGATGACGGTCTCGTGCCGGGTGATCAGGTTGGTCACGCCCGGCCCCATCTTCAGGGTCTGCGTCTCCCGGGCCAGTACGGCAAGGGTGACGTAGGCGTCCTTCATGGCCAGCTGCGAGTCGACGATCCAAGCTGCGTCCACGCCGAGCTGCTCGGCTCGCTGCAGCAGCTGGACGAACCGGTCCATGGACTCCCTCGGGCTGAGGCCGAGAGAGAGGCCGAGCTCGGTCATGTCACTCCCTGTCCGACAGCGCGTCCTTCGCGCTGCTCGTGCCGTGCTGGTCGCGTGCGGAGGCGGCGGTGGCCCGGTCGTCACGCCACCGCGAGACCTTGACAAACCCGGCGGGCACCGACCCGACGATGTCGCCGGGGGCGAGGACCGTCACCTGCACCGTCATGCTGGTCGCCGCCCGGACGGCGGCGCGGACGGCCTGCCCGAGCGCCCCGTCGGCGCCCTCGAGCGGCTCGACCTCGACGAGGATCGACTCACCGTCGAAGGAATCGAAGACGGTGCCGCGGTACTCACGCACTCCCTCGACCGTGAGCACCACGCGGTCGAACATCTCCGGCCACATGTTCACGCCGCGGATCTTCATCATGTTGTCGTAGCGCTGGACGCCCCCGGCACGGATGCCGCCCAGTGGGCGCCCGCAGGGACAGCTGCCCGGCGCGACGTACTCGACCCGGTCCCGGGTCGCGAAGCGCAACAGGGGCGACGCCTGTGCGTCGAGCGGCGTGGAGACCAGCTCGCCGGACTCACCGTCCGCCACGTGCTCCCCCGTCTCGGGGTCGATGACCTCCCAGTAGGCCAGCTCCGCCGGCACGTGCAGCACGGCCAGCCGCCCGTCGCGGAGCACCCCGCCCGGGCATGTCCAGGCCATGATCCGCTCCGTGCATCCGTACTGCTCGTAGAGAGTCGTCCCCCACCGCTCCTGGACCCGGGCGGCCCAGACGGGACCGTACGGCTCACCGGCGACGACGAGCGCGCGGACGCCGAGCTGGCGCAGATCGGCGCCGTCGGCGACACACGATGCGGCGAGCTTCTCCAGGTAGCTGGGCGTGCCGACGACGACCTCGGCCCCGAAGCGGCGTAACAGCTCGACCTTGGTCTGTGTGCTGTAGCTGCCGGCTGAGATGACGTTCGCCCCGATCGCCTGCAGTCCGCCGCGGTACCACTGCCCGGCAGCGCTCACGCCCACGGGCAGCGTCATCAGGACCGTCGTCCCGGGTCGGACACCGGCCCACCAGAAGCCGACGGCTTCGGCACGGAAGATGGCCGCCTGGTCGGACTCGTCCAGCGCATAGACCTCGCGCCCCTGTCCGCTCGTCCCGCTGGTCTCCACGAAGTGCCGGATGTCGGCGGCGTCGGCGACCGTACGGCTGCCGTACGGCGGGTGCGCCTCGCAGTCGGCCACGACGTCGCCCTTACGCGTCAGGGGCAGCCGGCGGAACTCCGCTGCCGACCGCCCCGACGGGAGGGTCACCCGCTCGCGGTAGTAGGGGTTGCTCTCCGCCAGGGTCTCCGCGACGCGCCAGGCGCGGTCGAGCTGCCACGCCGTGAGGTCGGCCGGGTTCGCGGGCGTGTCCTCGCGCCACCGCGAGGACCACTCGTCGAACGGTGCCGAGGACTTCATGATCGACCAATCATGAGCATGACGTCAGTATCTCTTCTGGAGCCGAGAAGTCAACTTGGCGGCGGAAGGGCCCTCAGCGGTAGGCCGCGATCCCCGTGACGGCCTGGCCGAGCACCAGGGTGTGCATCTCGCTGGTGCCCTCGTAGGTGAGCACGGACTCCAGGTTGCTCACGTGCCGCATGACTGGGTACTCGAGGGTGATGCCGCTCGCGCCGAGCACCGTGCGGGCCTCGCGGGCGACAGCGATCGCCTCTCGGACGTTGTTGAGCTTGCCGAAGCTCACCTGCTCTGGGCGCAGGACTCCGGCGTCCTTGAGGCGTCCGAGGTGCAGCGCCACCAGCTGCGCCTTCTCGATCTCGAGCACCATGTCGACCAGCTTCTGCTGCGTCAGCTGGAAGGCCGCGATCGGCTTGTCGAACTGCACCCGCGTGCCGGCGTAGTCGCGCGCGGCCTCGTAGCAGGCACGGGCAGCGCCCACCGCCCCCCAGGCGATGCCGTAGCGCGCCTCGTTGAGGCACCCGAGCGGTCCCGCGAGGCCCTTGGCCTCCGGCAGCAGCGCGTCCTCGGGGAGGCGGCAGTCCTGCAGGACGAGCTCCGACGTGACGGACGCGCGCAGCGACATCTTCTGGTGGATGTCCCGGGTCGAGAAGCCGGGCGTCCCCCGCGGGACCAGGAAGCCTCGGATGCCCTCCTCGGTGCGCGCCCACACGACGGCCACGTCAGCCAGGGAGCCGTTCGTGATCCACATCTTGGTGCCGTTCAGGACCCAGTCCGTGCCGTCCCGTCGAGCGCGCGTGGCCATGCCGCCCGGGTCGCTCCCGTGGTCGGGCTCGGTGAGGCCGAA
>JAOPZU010000477.1 GCA_025963955.1 Solirubrobacterales bacterium | reverse complement strand
CCGCCGAGCTGGCCGCGCGGAGCCTGAAGGAGGCCGAGCCGGAGCTGGAGAAGCTCGTGCGCGGCGGCTACCGCACCTTCGTCGCCTGGCCGCGCCGCGGTGAGGGGGAGCGTGCGGCCTACAACCTCGCGCGCATGAAGGCCCGCTGGTTCGGTGCCGGCGACTGGATCGACAGCTCCGACTCGCCCTACGCGCAGCCCGCGCTGAACTTCGCCGAGGCCAGCCTGCGCGACGGGTTCATCGCCGCCGGCATCCGGCTGGCCGTCCTCCCGGAGCATCGCCTCTTCCGCCGCAAGCGGACCGAGCGCACCGGCGGGCAGACGGTCCGCCAGCGCCGCAAGGGCGCGCTGCGCTCGTTCGCGGACCTGCGCACGGGCGACATCATCGTCCACGAGGACCACGGCGTCGCGCGCTTCGCGGGCTTCGAGACGAAGACCGTCGCGAAGGTCACGCGCGACTACCTCGAGCTCGAGTTCGCCGGCACGGACAAGGTCTTCATGCCGGTCGACCAGCTGGCGAAGATCAGCCGCTACGTCGGCGCGGGCGGCTCGCACCCGCCGCTGTCCAAGCTCGGTGGCAAGTCGTGGGAGACGATGAAGTCGCGCGCCCGGCGCGCGGCCTCCGAACTCGCCGGCGAGCTCATCAACCTCTACGCGGAGCGCCGCCGCCGGACCGGGCACGAGTTCCCGCCCGACTCGGAGTGGATGCGCGACTTCGAGGGGAAGTTCCCCCATCAGGAGACGGCCGACCAGCGCGAGGCGATCGAGCAGGTCAAGACCGACATGGAATCCGGCCGCCCGATGGACCGCCTGGTCTGCGGCGACGTCGGGTACGGCAAGACCGAGGTCGCGCTCCGTGCCGCCTTCAAGGCCGCCGACGACGGCAAGCAGGTGCTGGTCCTGGCGCCGACGACGATCCTGGCCCAGCAGCACTTCGGGACCTTCTCCGAGCGCCTGAAGGACTACCCGTTCACCATCGCGCACGTCTCGCGCTTCCGCACCGCGCAGGAGCAGCGCGAGGCGATCACGGCCTTCAACGAGGGCAAGGTCGACATCCTCATCGGCACCCACCGTCTGCTCGGCAAGGACATGCGCCCCAAGGACCTGGGCCTGCTGATCGTGGACGAGGAGCAGCGCTTCGGCGTCAAGCAGAAGGAGCTGCTGCGGCAGTTGAAGCTGCGCGTCGACGTCATCGCGATGTCGGCGACGCCCATCCCGCGCACGCTGCAGATGTCGCTGGCCGGGCTGCGCGACATCAGCGTCATCGAGACGCCGCCCGAGGGCCGTCGCCCCGTCAAGACGTACGTCGGCGAGTACGACGAGAACCTCGTCAAGCAGGCGCTCGTCCGCGAGAAGGCCCGCGGCGGGCAGGCGTTCTTCCTGCACAACCGGGTCGAGTCGATCGACGAGACCGCCGAGCGCCTGCGCGGCCTGTGCCCCGGCATGAGCTTCGTCGTGGCCCACGGCCAGATGGAGGAGACGATCCTGGAGCAGCGGATGCTCGAGTTCCTGCGGGGGGAGGCGGACGTCCTGGTCGCGACCTCGATCATCGAGTCCGGCATCGACGTCCCGACCGCGAACACGCTCATCGTCGAGCGCGCGGACCTCTTCGGCCTGAGCCAGCTCTACCAGATCCGTGGGCGTGTCGGCCGCTCCCGCGAGCGCGCCTACGCGTACCTCGTCTACCCCTCGCACGCCTCGCTGACCGAGGACGCGATGAAGCGCCTGACCGCGCTCAGCGACTACACCGAGCTGGGCTCGGGCTTCAAGATCGCCATGCGCGACCTGGAGCTGCGCGGCGCCGGGAACCTGCTCGGCGACGAGCAGTCCGGCCACGTCGCGGCCCTCGGCTTCGAGCTGTACATGTCGATGCTCGACGAGGCCGTGGCGGCGGCCGGCGCGCCCGAGGACGGCGAGGAGGAGAACGAGCCCGTCCGGATGGACGTCAACGTCGACGCCTACGTTCCCGCCGACTACATCCCCTACGAGCAGGCGAAGATCGACACCCACCGGCGGATCGCGGGGGCGCGCGACCTCGCGGACCTCGGTGCGCTCCACGAGGAGCTCGAGGACCGCTTCGGCCCGGTCCCGGAACCGGTCGACCACCTGATCCAGCTGCAGCAGGCCCGGATCAAGCTCGGCCAGGCGGGCGTCCGCGCCGTCTCCTTCCGCCAGGACCGGCTGTCCGTCACGCCGGTCGACCTGGAGGGCGCCCAGGTTGCGGCGCTCAAGGAGCAGCTGCCCGGGGCCCTCTACGAGCCGGGCCGCAGCCAGCTCTCGGTCACCGTGGACAAGGATCCGCAGAAGCGCTTCCCGGCCGTCGTCCGGGCCGCCGATGTGCTGCTTGCTGTGACACGTCTGGGCGCGTAAGTCCGTACCATTCGTCGGGACATGGCTAAAACTCGTTCGTTTTCGGCGCTTTGCGCCTTTTTTGTGCTCGCCCTGACCCTCGCCGCCTGTGGCGGTGGCGGTGGCATCCCCGGGAACGCGGTGGTGAAGGTCGGGGACAGCACGATCAAGAAGACCACGTTCGAGCACTGGCTGAAGATCGCGGCCATCTCCTCGCAGGGCCAGACCGGCGCCACGACGACCCCGGTCCAGCTCCCGGACCCGCCGGACTACAAGAAGTGCATCGCGAACAAGGCGAAGACCGCGCCCAAGCCGGCCAAGGGCCAGCCCGAGCAGACCGACGCGCAGTTCAAGACCGCCTGCAAGACCGAGTACGAGGGCTACCGCGACCAGGTCCTGCAGTTCCTCATCTCCTCCGAGTGGATCGCGGGTGAGGCGGCCGACCAGGGCGTCAAGGTCACCGACAAGGAAGTGCAGAAGCAGTTCGCCACGACGAAGAAGCAGTCGTTCCCGAAGGAGGCGGACTTCCAGAAGTTCCTGAAGTCCTCCGGCATGACGCTGAACGACCTGCTCTTCCGGGTGAAGCTCGACACGCTCTCCAACAAGCTGCGCACGAAGGTCACCAAGGGCAAGGACAAGGTCACCGCCGCCCAGATCCAGGCGTACTACAACAAGAACAAGTCGCGCTTCGCCCAGCCCGAGCGCCGTGACCTGCGCATCGTCCTGACCAAGACCAAGGCGAACGCGGACCGCGCGCTCTCGCAGCTGAAGGCGGGCGTGGACTTCTCCAAGGTCGCCAAGGCGCTGTCGATCGACCAGGCCTCCAAGGGGCAGGGCGGCGTGCTCCTCGCCATCGCCAAGGGTCAGCAGGAGAAGGCCCTCGACGACGCCGTGTTCGCCGCCGAGAAGGGCGTCCTGACCGGTCCGGTCAAGACGAACTTCGGCTACTACGTCTTCAAGGTCCAGAAGATCACGAAGGCGACGCAGCAGACGGTGAAGGAGGCGACGCCGACGATCAAGCAGCTGCTGGCCTCGCAGAACCAGCAGGGCGCGCTGGACAAGTTCGTCAAGGACTTCCGCAAGAAGTGGAAGGGCAAGACCGAGTGCCGCTCGGGCTTCAAGACGTCCGACTGCAAGAACGGCCCGAAGGAGACGGCGACGACCGCCCCCGCCGGCGCCGCCACGACGCCCGCGCAGACCGTGACCCCGGACACGTCGACGGCCCCGGCCCCGACGACCACCGCGCCGTAGCAGCGCCCGGGTGGCCCGCGGCCTGAGGCCGCGGGCCGCTACCCTGCGGCCGTGTCCGCCGCCGAAGCCGCCGCCGCGATCCAGTCCCTCGACGAGCTGACGCGGAAGCTCCGCGTCGAGTGCCCGTGGGACCGCGAGCAGGACGCGCGCTCGATCGTGCCGCACACGCTCGAGGAGGCCTACGAGCTGGCGGACGCCGTGGGTTCCGGCGACGACGGCAAGCAGCTCGACGAGCTGGGCGACGTCCTGTTCCAGGTCCACTTCCTCTCCCTGCTGCTGGAGGAGCGCGGCGCCGGCTCGCTCGCGGCGGTGGCCGAGCACGTGCGGCAGAAGCTCATCAGCCGACACCCGCACGTCTTCGGCAGCGTCGAAGTCGCGTCTGCCGGTGAGGTCCTGAAGAACTGGGACCAGATCAAGCAGACCGAGGCCGGCCGCGAACCGGGCATCTTCGGCGAGGTCCCCGAGAACCTGCCGGGGCCGCTGTACGCACGCAAGGTGCAGCGCCGCGCGGCCACCGCGGGCCTGGACGTGGACGCCGTCCCCTACGAGGTGGCCGAGAGCGCCCTCGAGACCCTGCGGGCGGTCGACTCGGACCGCGAGGCCTCCTTCACCGCCGTCGGGGACCTGCTCTTCGCGGTCGTCGACGTGGCCCGCAAGCTGAAGGTCGACCCCGAGCTCGCGCTGCGCGCGTCGGCCGGGCGCTACCGGACCGCGGTCGAGGCGGCCGAAGCGCTCGCCGTCGCCGAGGGGCGGGCCTGGGCGGACCTCTCGGAGGAGGAGAAGCTCCAGACCTACGCGCGCGCGATGCTCCGCGGCGACGGCTGAGCGCCAGACCGCTCGACACCGTGTGCGCGGGCACGGAAGAATCCCGCGCATGAGCGCGATCCAGTCCGTCCACGCCCGGCAGATCCTCGACTCGCGGGGCAACCCGACGGTGGAGGTCGAGCTGACGCTGGACTCCGGCGCGCACGGCCGGGCCGCGGTCCCGTCCGGGGCGTCGACGGGCGAGTTCGAGGCGACCGAGCTGCGGGACGGCGGCACCGCATACCTCGGCAAGGGCGTCCTGAACGCGGTGGCCAACGTCAACGGCGAGATCGTCGCCGCCGTCGCCGGTCGCGCCTCGGACGATCAGGCCGGGCTCGACGGTGCGCTCATCGATCTGGACGGCACGCCGAACAAGTCGCGGCTGGGAGCGAACGCGATCCTCGGCGTCTCGCTCGCCTACGCGCACGCCGCGGCCGCCGAGGCCGGGCAGCCGCTGTGGCGGCATCTCGGCGGCGCGGACGCCGGCGTCCTGCCCGTCCCCATGATGAACGTCCTGAACGGCGGCTCGCACGCGGACAACTCGGTCGACTTCCAGGAGTTCATGGTCATCCCGTGCGGGGCGCCCTCGTTCTCGGAGGGACTGCGGATGGGCGCCGAGGTCTTCCACGCGCTGAAGAAGACGCTCCACGACCAGGGCATGGCCACCTCGGTGGGGGACGAGGGCGGCTTCGCGCCGAACCTCGGCTCCAACGAGGAGGCGCTGCAGGTCCTGGTCGCAGGCATCGAGGCCGCGGGCTACACCCCGGGGACGGACGTCGCGATCGCGCTGGATCCGGCCACGAGCGAGATCTACGGCGAGGACGGCCTGTACGACCTGCAGCACGAGGGCCGCAAGCTCACCTCGGCCGAGATGGCCGACTACTGGGCGGAGATGGTGTCCAAGTACCCGATCCTGTCGATCGAGGACGGCATGGACGAGGAGGACTGGGACGGGTGGAAGCTGCTCACCGACAAGCTGGGGGACAAGACGCAGCTCGTCGGTGACGACCTCTTCGTGACGAACCCCGCCCGCCTGAAGCGCGGCATCGACGCCGCGACCGCGAACTCGATCCTCATCAAGGTCAACCAGATCGGGACGCTCACCGAGACGCTCGAGGCGATCCGGATGGCGACCGCGGCCGGCTACACGTCGGTCATGTCCCACCGCTCGGGGGAGACCGAGGACGTCACGATCGCCGACCTGGCCGTGGCCACCGGCTGCGGCCAGATCAAGACGGGCGCCCCGTCCCGCTCGGACCGTGTCGCGAAGTACAACCAGCTGCTGCGCATCGAGGAGGCGCTCGGCGGGCAGGCGAGCTACCCCGGCCGCGGGATCTTCCGCTCCTGACGCGCCGCCCCGGGCGGGCGGGCCGGCCGGCCTGTACCGTCCGGTGCAGTCGTCCATGACGTCAGGAGACGGTGCCCGCGTCCCGAAAGGCGATCCGATGGCTGCCGCTCGTCCCCGCCGCTCCGAC
>JAOPZU010000475.1 GCA_025963955.1 Solirubrobacterales bacterium | reverse complement strand
GCGGGCCTTGGAGCCCTCGAGCTCATCCGGCATCGCGGTGTGCGCTGCGCCGTAGTGGTCGGCCACCGCGGCGAGGTCCTCGGCGTTCAACTCGTCATCGCTGCTCTTGGTCTGCACCAGGCGGTCGGCGGGGAAGGCGATCCGCAGATAGTCCCGCGCGACGCTCGCCCCCTCCAGCGGGATCAGGATCCGCTTGCGCGACAGGCGTCCGCCCCTGGCGCCGATCAGGACCGGGTCAGCACCCCGGTAGTAGACCTCGGTGAGCTTCCCGACGGCGTAGCCCTCGGGGTCCACCACGTCCGTGCCGATCCACTGCTCCACCTGTTCGACGAGCATCGCCGTCTCCGTTCCGTCGTCCGTTGTCGGAGCAGGGGTACCCGCGGTCGTGGCGGGCCAACCGAGGTCGCCGCGGGCGGCCTCAGAAGATGGCGCGCAGCAGGAGCGTCACGGCGATGAGCGTCCCGCACACCGCCGCGACGATCAGCAGCACGCGGAACATCGCGGCCTCCGACCGCAGGGGCTCCAGCGCTCGCAGCCACCACGGGTCCTCCGGGGAGGACCGGCGCGGCTCCCCGGGCAACGGGATCCCTTAGAGGATGTAGATCGTGGTGTAGACCACGATCCACATCACGTCGACGAAGTGCCAGTAGATCCCGGGGATCTCGACGCCGCCGTGCTCCTCGGGCGTGAAGTGCCCGCGGAAGGCCCGGACGGTGACGATTCCCAGCAGCGTCAGGCCGATGAACACGTGGGCCCCGTGCAGGCCGGTCAGGCCGTAGAAGATCGAGCCCTGCGCGTGGTCGTGCGGCGCGAAGCCGACGTGGATGTACTCGTTGATCTGGATGAACAGGAACGTGAAGCCGAGCAGGAACGTGGTGAGCATCCCGGCCTTCAGGCCGAAGCGGTTGCCGTTCTTCGCGGACGTCTGCGCCCAGTGCAGCGTCAGCGAGGAGCTCAGCAGGATGGCCGTGTTGAAGCCGGCGACGAGCTTGGGCAGCTCGACGCCGTTGACCGGGAACCAGCCGTCGTCGTTGACGATCCGGATGAAGAAGTACGCCGTGAAGAACGCACCGAACACCATGATCTCGCTGATGATGAACAGCAGCATGCCGAGCATCTGCGGCTCGACGCGCGAGCTGCGGTTGGCCTCGGGCGGGCCGTGGTGGTCGTGTCCGTGGGCGGGTGCGCTGAGCGCGGCGGCTTCCATGGTGCAGGTGCTCCGGAGCTAGGCGGCGGCCGGCGAGCCGGCGGGCGTGGGGGTCTCGACGTGGGTGACGGGCTTGCCGGTCGCGCTGCCCACGCGCTGGATGAGGTCGGCGCGCAGCCATCCCGAGCGGGTGGCCGGGAGCGTCGAGATGACGATGTCGTCGATGTGGAAGAAGGACGCGGCGTTCATCGTCGCGGTGTAGGGGTCCGGATCACCGATCAGGCCCGCAGCGATCAGGCCGCTGGCCCGGAGGCGGTCGATGAGCTGGACCATGCGCGCCCGGGCGCGGCTGGCGGCCGTGCCCTCCCCGCCCTCCTGCGGAACGATGACGATGAACAGGTGGTTCGCGTCGCCCTCCGCCTTCGCGCGCAGCTGGCTCAGCAGCTCGTCGCCGGAGGCGGTGCGGTTGGCGACCACGAGCGTCACGCCGAAGCCGATGCCCTCGGCGTCGACGTCGGTGATGACGTGCGTCACCGGCAGGCGCGAGGCCTCCTCGATGCGCTCGATCAGGTCGCGTCGCAGCCAGCCCGAGCTCGCGGCGGGCTTCGTGGAGATGATGATCTCGTCCGGGTGGTACTCCGCGACGGCGTCCATCGTGGCGCTGTACGGATCCGGGTCGCCGACCTCGCCGACCGCTTCGATGCCCTCGCCGCGCAGGAACGTGCGGGCGAGGTCCACGCGCACGCGGGCCGCGTCGTAGACCGCGTCGTCGTAGATCACGTTGCCGTGGCCGGGCCGGGTCCGGGGGACGCAGATGATGATGCGCGCCTGCCCGCCACCCGCCTTCTCGCGGATGGTGTCGATGAGCTCGGTGCCGCCGATGGTCTCGTTTGCGACGGCGAGGATGGTCTTCACGGTGTTGTCGCTCCTGGAAGGTCGGTCGGGGGAATTACGCGTGGTCGGAATCGGACGGCGGGGCGCCGGCGTCCGCGGTGCCGGCGCCGCCGGCCACGGTCTTCGCGCCGGCCATCACGGGCGGCGGGTCGTCCGCGAAGACGCCGTGCACCGCCCCGGGAACGCCGTACTCGTACGGGCCGCCCACGACCGTCGGGATCGCGTCGAAGTTGAACACCGGCGGCGGGGAGGTGACCTGCCACTCCAGCGTCAGCGCACGCCACGGGTTCCCGACCGCCCGCGGGCCGCCGCGCCACGAGGCGATCATGTTGTAGGCGAAGACGAGCGTGCTCAGGCCCGTCCCGAAGGCGGCGAGCGAGATGAGCAGGTTCCACGTCGCGAACTGATCGGCGTAGTCGGCCACCCGTCGCGGCATGCCCTGGACGCCGATCACGTGCATCGGGGCGAACGTCAGGTTGAAGAAGACGAACGTCATCCAGAAGTGGATCTTGCCCAGCCGCTCGTCGTACATCCGGCCCGTCATCTTCGGGAACCAGTAGTAGACGCCGGCGAAGATCGTGAACAGCGACCCGCCGAAGAGCACGTAGTGGATGTGGGCGACGATGAAGTAGGTGTCGCTGACGTGGACCGTGATGGGGATCATCGCGAGCATGACGCCGGAGATTCCGCCGAGCGTGAACATCGTCAGGAAGCCGAGCGCGAAGAGCATCGGCGTGTCCAGCTTCAGGACGCCGCGCCACAGCGTGGCGAGCCAGCTGAAGATCTTGATGCCCGTCGGGACGGCGATGATCGCGGTGGTGATCATCATCGGGATGCGGATCCAGCTCTGCATGCCCGAGACGAACATGTGATGGGCCCAGACGGTGAAGCCCAGCACGACGATCGCCAGCAGCGAGAACGCCATCATGCGGTAGCCGAAGATGGGCTTGCGCGACTTCACGGCCAGGACCTCGCTGATGATGCCGAAGCCCGGCAGCATCATGATGTAGACCGCCGGGTGCGAGTAGAACCAGAAGACGTGCTGGTACATCAGCACGTCACCACCCTGGCCGTTGTCGAAGAAGTTGAAGCCGAGCGCGCGGTCGAGCAGCACGAAGAACTGCGAGGCGGCGACGAAGGGCGTCGCGATGACGACCAGCAGCGACGTCGAGAAGTTCGCCCAGACCAGCAGCGGCATCCGGAAGAAGGACATGCCGGGAGCCCGCATCGTGATGATCGTGACCAGGAAGTTCAGCGCCGTCGCGATCGAGGAGGCCCCCGCGAACTGGACGCCGATCGTGAAGAACACCTGGCCTATCGGCGCGCTGTTGGACAGCGGGGCGTACGCCGTCCAGCCCGAGGCGAAGGAGCCGCCCGGCGCGAAGAACGAGCTGAGCATCATCACGCCGGCGATCGGCAGCAGCCAGAAGGAGAGCGCGTTCAGGCGCGGGAAGGCCATGTCCGGCGCGCCGATCATGAGCGGCAGGACGTAGTTCGCCAGGCCCGCGAACACGGGGATGATGAACAGGAAGATGAGGATCGACGCGTGGACGGAGAACACGCCGTTGTAGGTGTTCGCGTCGATGAACTGCCGGCCGGGCTGGGCGAGCTCGGCGCGGATGAGCATCGCGAACAGGCCGCCGACGAAGAGGAAGAAGAACGACAGGACCGTGTACTGGATCCCGATGACCTTGTGGTCGGTGTTGGGGTAGAAGTAGCTCTTCCAGCTCTTGGCGCCGTGTCCGGAGTGGTCCTCCGCGCGGGTCGGCTTCCCCGACATCCAGTAGCCCCAGTAGTCGAACAGACCCAGGCCGACGAGGAAGAAGAACGGGACGGACAAGAGCCCGATCTGGAGGACGGCCTCGCCGTCGAGCACCGGGTCGTAGCCGAGCCCTGCGCGGGCGCCGAGGCTGAGGGCGTAGGTGAACGCGATGCCGATGGCCACGAACGTCATGGCGCGGGTCCAGCCGGGCTGTCGGACGGTTGCGAGCATCTGGCGTTCCTTACTTCTTGGTCGACGTGACGAGGTACTGGACGAGCGTGTCGAGCTCTTCGGGCTTCAGGGTCTGCGCGAAGTTCGGCGGCATGACGTTCGGCGGGTAGCCCTTGGAGATCTTCGCCTGCGGGTTGACGATCGACGTCTTGATCATCGCCGGCGTCTGACCGGGCAGGACCTTGTCGAGCGCCGGGCCGATGCCGCCCGCCGGCGTGCCGGCGGCCGCCAGCTGATGGCAGCTGCCGCAGGCGATCGACTCGCCGTTGCCCTTGGTGAAGAGCGTCTTGCCGTCGATCGAGGCGGTCTGCGCCGGGGCGGCGGTCCCGCCGGCCGGGGCGGCGCCGCCGC
>JAOPZU010000467.1 GCA_025963955.1 Solirubrobacterales bacterium | reverse complement strand
CGTCGTCCGCGTTGCGCAGCGGCAGGATGCCGTTCTGTGGCAGCGAGCCGGCTTTCCGGGTCCCCGGGGTGATCTCCACGTAGTTCTCTCCGACGAGGCTCTTGAGCCGCACGGACGCGCGCGCATCCCGGTAGATGGGCGCGTACTTCTTCGCGATGTCGAGGGCGACCACGGCGTTGCCGGCGCGCGTGGACACGGCGGAGATGCGGCCGACGCGAACGCCGGACATGCGCACGTCGGCGTTGGGGACGAGGGCGACGGCGGTCGGCAGAACGGCCTGGAACTTGTAGCCGCCGCCGCTGGTGACGCGGCCGCCGCCCGCCATGAAGAGCACGATGAAGCTGGCGAGGCAGATCAGGCCGAACGCGGCCAGCAGCGGGAGGTCCCGTCGCAAAGATCGCTTGGTCATCTCAGCGGCTCCCGTCTGCGCAGCTTGATCCGCGTGTGAGGTTCTGGTCGTGGATGGTGCCGCCTGCGACTTCCGTCCCGACGACGCCCTCGCCGCGGGGGAAGATGCCGTTGGCGTCGGAGAACTTGAACACCGACGGCGTCCACTGGAAGAACTTCTGGACCGCGAGCTCGCACGGGACGATCCGACGGGTGATGCGATCCAGTTGCGGAACCTGCGGACGGAGATCGCTCACCGCGCGGCGCAGTGAGACGGACGTCGGACGCAGGTCTTGCACAAGTGGCTGGAGGTCTCGGATCGGTGCCTGGAGGGCGCCCAGCGCCGGTGTGCCGCCGGTCGCGATGTCTTGCAGCGCCGCGAGCCCCGGGGCGAGAGCACGTGCGGCGGGGCGAAGCGCCACCAGCGCAGGATCGACGGTGTCGAGGGTACCCCTGACGGTGCTGAGGGTCCGCTGGAGCTGTCCGAAGGTCGTGGGCAGCTGGGCGATGATGCTCGTGAGGCTGGCTCGGTTGTTGCCGATCTGGCTGACGGTCGTGCTGCCGTCGCGGACGAGCGCGGTGAGTTGTTGATCGCGGCTTCCGAGTTCGTCGGTGAGCAGACGAAGGTTGTGGACGAGCGCTCGCGTGATCCTCCCGCGGGTCGCGGTCTGGTGCGTCAGGCGCTTCGCGGACTGCAGGAACGGAAAGAGCTCGACGAAAGCGACCTTGAGGTGCTCGCCGTTGTTGGACAGGCCGGTCCCGAGCTGGTTGATGAGTGTCGTCATGCGGCTGCGGGTGTCGGCGTTGAAGGTGTTGAGCACCGCGCCGACGTCGACGTTCCCGCGGGTCTGCGATGCAGCGAGCACTTGGCCGGAAGTCAGCTTGCCTGACGCCTTGGTCCCGCGGTTGACGATGTCGACGTACATGTCTGCGAGCGGCGTTTGGGGGCGCAGCCGGATGTCGGCGTCGTGGTAGATGGGGGCGTACTTGGGATCGATGTCCAGCGTCAGGACCGCGTGATCACCTTGGAGGCGGCTGCCCGTGATCGTCCCCACGCGCAGGCCCGAGATGCGGACCTCGTTCTGCTTGGGCAGCACGCCGGTGGCGTCCGCCACCGCGATCTGGATCTTGTCGGCGGACTGCCACGGCATGCGGATGTGCGCGTTGTGGAAGACGGTGCCGATCGCCGTGGCGCCCAGGATCACTCCGACGAGCAGCACGAGGGCGGACTTCTTGCTGCGCCGCGCCTCCAGCCGCAGGCGGTCGGCGGAGAGCGAGTGCGTCATGCGCTGACGAACGTGGGGCCTCATGTCACTTCCCCCTCTTCGCAACGGGCTTGAAGATCGAGCTGATGACGCTTTGCAGGGCGTCGCAGCGCACCTTCTCGGTCGCCGTTGGGTCGGTCACGAAGGTTTGGCACGGCAGGCTGAGGCCCGTGCGCTCGTCGCCGAGCACCCCGAAGTGCAGGATGTTGCCGGCGTCGTCGAACTGGCTCGAAGCGTTGGCGACGCCCGCCAGCGTCGGACCGATCATGTCGATGGTGCGATGGTCGGTGTCGGGGTCGACCTTTTCGAGGAACGGCAGCAGCTCGCCGTCAAGCCGATTGAGGACCGGGGTGACGTCGTTGAGCAGCGGACGTCCCTGCTTTGCGGTCGCGGACAGGGCGCGAACGGATGGGGACAGGTCGCGCAGCAGCGGCCGGGCGCGGAGCAACACGGTTCCCGCGCGCTCGAGGAACGGCTTCAGGTTGGTCGCCGACGGTGCGAGTGCGCGCGCACCCGGGCGCAGGCTGTCGCTCAGCGGGTCGAGCAGCGTAAGGGTGTGGTCGATGCGCCGCGTTACGCCGCGGGTCGTCTGCAGGGTGGCCGGCATGATGCGCAGTGCTGCACCGAGCGCGCTTCGCTCTTCGGCGGTGACCTGCGTGGTCTGCGCCGCGCCGACCACGAGCCCCTGCAGCGCCGTCGTGTCGTCACCGAGACCTTGGAGCGTCTTGGCCGTACTGTCCACGAGCCCGCGGAGGTCGTCGGGCTGCTCGCCTCGAAGGGGCGGCAGGCCGAGCTTGATCGACGTCATCGCCGGCGCGAGCTCACGAAGAACTCGAGCGCTGGCCTTGGGGTCTGCGAGGCCTGCTCGCATCTGACCGATCGTGGTCTTCAGCTGTTGGCGGCCGTTGCCCTGCAGAGTGTCGGTGAGCTGGTCGAACTCGACCTGGGTGCGGGTCTGGCGCAGAGGGATGTCACCCGTGGAGGCGGGCATGCTCGGAGAGCCGGTGTGCAGGTCGACGTAGAGCCGGCCGCCGAGGAGGGTCGTCCAGCGCAGCTGCGCTGTGGCGTCGCTCCTCACGTGGAGGTCCTTCTTGGTGAGGGCCAGCTTGACCGTGGTCTGCTGGGCGCTTGGGTCGAGGGTGATCGAGCGGACCGTGCCGACCTTGATCCCGGCCACGCGCACCGAGTTGCCTTCACGCAGCTCGTTTGTCGAAGCGAACTGCGCAGTGACGAGCTGCACGTGAGCACCGGGGAGCAGCAGGCCGCCGCGGGTGACCGCCATGAGGAGCGCGAACACGGTGACGGCGATGGCGATCAGCCCGAGGAGCGCCGGGCGCTCATCAGCGAGGGTTCTGAGGCGGCTGGTCATCGCCGTGCTCCGGCGGCGCAGGGGGTCGGGTAGGGCTTCTTCACGATGCCTCGGGTCGAGCTGACGCCTTGGAAGGAGGAGCTGGGGGAGAGGACCAGCTGCAGGCGCAGCACGTTCAGCGGGCCGATCTTCCCGCCGCCGGGGACGCCGTAGCCGAGCATGCTGCTCCAGTTCGTCGCCCATCCGGCGATGTCGCACCGCTGGTCCGACAGGTCCACGGCGAGCGGGGAGATGGCTTTGAGCGTCGAGTCGACGCGCGGGAGCTCGCGCTGGAGCGGAGCGCGCAGTTCGAGCACGCTGGACACCGCCGGCTTCACCCGGGTCAGCAGGTCGTCGGTCGCCTTCAGGCGCGGAGGGGCGTCCACCAGCAGTTGCCGGGCGTTCCTGAGCGCCACGGGTGCCGGCTTCAGCAACCGTCGAGCGGCACGCGCGAATCCGCCGGCCTGGACAAGCAGGGGGTCGGTGTGAGCCAGGCCGTCGCGCGCGGTCTGCAGGGTGCTTGGGGCGGCGTCGAGGATGGCGCGTACGCTTGTGGCCCGGTCGGCGAACGGGCGCAGCGCTGTCGCCTGCGGCTGGAACCCCGAAGCGACGTCCTCGCGGGCCGGGTTCGCGGCGCCCACTGCGGCGTTCAGCGCGGGAACGAGCGCTTGGGCGGACCCGGTGTGTGACAGGACGGCGCTCGAGACGGAGCCGAGGTCGGCGAAGACCTTCGGCCCGTCGGCGACGGTGTCGTTGAGGCCGAGGCCGCGGCCGAACAGCCCGGCGCCGGTGTTGTTGATGATGTCCCGGGCGCCGCGCTGCTGCGGCCGGTCAAGGCTGTTGAGGAGCTCGGGAATCTGCACCGTCGCGCTGCTCCGCGACGCCGCCACCATGGCGCCGTCGTGGAGGCTGGCGACGGAGTGACCCTGATCGATCTCGAGGAAGCGGCCTCCGAGCAGTCCCTTGGAGCGGACGGCGAAGCGCGTGTCCGCCGGCAGCGGACCGACAGACGAGTTGAGCTGCAGGTCGACCGTCGGCTGGCCGGCCTCGATCCGCGGGCGCAGGACCTGACCGACCCGGGTGCCGGCCAGACGGACCTCGCTGTGCGCCGTGAGCCCTGCGAGGTCACGCATGTGAACCTGAAGGGTGTAGTAGCCCTTCCACGGCAGCCCGCTCTGTGCGGCCTGCGCGATCCACACTGCGGTGGTCACGACGGCCGCGAAGGCGGCGGTGGCGATCAGCGCCGACGAGGTCGAGCGCATCGAACGACGGGGACGTGAGCGACGGCGACGAGAGCGGTTCATGGCTTGAGGAGAAAGTCGAGGAGGCCCTTCGTGCCGCCGGAGCCGCTCACAGGTGCCGGCGTCGGCGTGGGCAGCCCGGGGACGATCTTGTGCAAGAGGTCGTCGAGCGCCTTCGTGGCCAGCTCGCGGGCTGGAGGAGACGTCGGCGTCGACGCCGTCGTACCGGGGCGGCTGGCGGACGTCGCGGGTGCGTCGCCCGTCCTGTCTTGCTGAACGCTGGCACCCTGGCCGACCGTCGGCGACGCGATGTAGTTCGTCAGGGCCTTCGCCAGGTCGTTGGAGAGGACAAGCTGACCACGGAAAAGATGCCCGGACGCGTCCCGCGTCTGGATCGCCCGAGCCCAGCCTTCGAGGACCTGGAGGAGCTCGGGCGCGGAACTGTCGACGGTCGACATCAGCGGAGCGGACTGGCGGCTGACCTTCGAAAGCAGGGCGGCAGACGGCTTGAGGCGGCGGACGAGTGGGGTGACCTGCTTGCCCAGCGCGGCGAGGGTCGGGGCCACCGTGCGGAGCTTGGCGAGCGTCGTGAGCAGTTGGGGCTTCGCGGTCTGTGCCTGCTCCAGGACGCCGGTCAGCGGCTCCGCGCTCTGCTGCAAGGACCGGGCCGCAGGTCGTAGCGGCACGGCGGTCCGATCGAGCTGCACCAGCGTGCGGCGCAGCTGCGTCAGCGTGGCCGGAGCGTCTCGCAGCGTCTCGCCGAGTCGAGCGCTGCGGCTCGCGGTGACCGCGAGGGTGTGCTGCGCGCTGTCGACGAGCTCGCCGAGCGCGGCCCGCTGCGGCGACACGGTGCCGAGGAAGGTGTTGCTCTGCTCCAGCAGCTGGCCGAGCGCGTGGTTGTCGCTGGCCAGCCCATTGATGAGCGCGCTCGTCTGGTCCAGCGTGGGCGGCAACGTCCGCAGCAGTGCGCTGAGGTCCTGGCCACGTCCGTCGAGCGCGATCCCGGTCTCGCTGAGCAGGACACGGAGGCGGTCACGGGTATCGGCGTCCAGCACGTCGAGGACGTCGTCGAGGGCTACGGGCGACCCGGTGCGGGCCGGCGGGATGGTCCAGCCGCTCGGTGCGGCTGAGCGCTCGACGTCGCCCTGCGACAGGTCGACGTACTTGCCCCCGAGCAGGTTGAGCGACCTGACGTACGCCGAAGCGTCCCGTCCGACGGGAGCGACGCCGGCGTCGAGGGCGAGCGTCGCGGTGACGATGTCTTTGTCACCGAGAGTGAGCGACTTGACGGTGCCGACCTTCACGCGTCCCACGCGCACGTCGGTCCCCGGGCGCAGCCCGGCGACGTTCGTGAACTGAGCCTTGACCATGTACCGGTCATCGCCGCTCGCGAAGACGACGATGACCGCGATCAGGAGCCCGACGAATCCTCCCAGAGCCACGAAGCGACGCTTCTGCAGGGTGCTCACTTGACCGTCTCCGGGTCTTTGGCGGCATCCAGTGCGTCGGGGCCGCTTCCGCAGCCGGGCTGGAACCACGACTGGCCGGCGCTCCACCCTGCCGGGGTGGGGAAGGCGTACCCGAGCCCCAGGGCGTCGATGGACTGCTTGGAGGTCAGCGGCGTCCCGTTGGGGACGGGGGTCGCCTGGATCTGTGCCCGCATGTAGTGCCCTTGGTCGTCCGTGTTGGCGGCGAACCCGGCCCAGTTGGAGAGGAAGGCGCTCACGTCAGGGATGTACGGCCTGACGCAGGCCAGATCCGCCCCCGCCGCGTGAGCGACCTTGCCGGCGAGCCCGACGACCGGGGTGCCGGTCTTGAGCAGGGAGGAGATGCTCGGCGCGGCCCTTGTCGCCGTAGCAAGGGTCCCCGAAGCCAGCGGCGCGACCCGAGAAAGCAGCGTCACGGCCCGCTCGGCCGACGGGGCCAAGTCCTTCAGAGCAGACGCTCCGGGACGCAGGTCACTGACGAGGCCGTCCAGGTGTCCGAGGGTGCCGTCGACGTTGGCGAGCGTCCCGTTCGCCCGGGTGAGCGTGGCCGGTGCGTCGGTGAGGCTCTGTTTGATGGCGGTCGCCTTGGAGGCGAGCTCGTCGAACGTCGAGGCCGAGTTCCCGAGAAGCCGTTGGAGCTCTGGGTCACGCTGAGCCAGGGCCTCGGTGGTCCGGTCGGCGGAGCGCACGAGCCCGGCGAGGTTCGTGCGATCGGCAGCGAGCTGGTCCATGATCGACGAGGCGGCGTCGAGGCCCGCCGGAGTGCGATCGAGGCCGGCGGTCACCGCGGGGCCCTGCCCGGCGAAGGTGTCGGCCGTGTTGTCGAGGAGGCCGCGGAGGTCTTTCCGCGTCGCTGCGTCGAAGGTGTTGAAGACGTCGTCGAACTCGACCGGCGACACGGTCTGCGCCTCGGTCAGGATCGCGTTGTCCAGCATGTCGGCCGCCGATGTGGGGCCGGGGCGTAGCTCGATGAAGCGACCACCGTCGGCCACGGTGGTGCCGAACCGGAGGGCCGCCCTGGTGCCGCGGTGGAGAGGCCAGACGCGCGAGTCGTCGATCTGCAGCTTCACGACGGCGTCACCGTTCTGCAGATCCACGCCCGAGACGTGGCCGACGCGAACACCACCGATGCGAACCTCCTGGTCGCGGATGACGTTGGTCGCCGACCGGAAGTGCGCCACCAGCGTGTGCTTCGGACCGTCAGCGCTGAAGGACCGGACGACGAGGAAGGCGGCCAGGGCGAGGATGCCGACGGTGATCGACCGGCGGATGACGGTCGCGCTCATGCGGCCGCTCCGACCGGCAGCAACGGGTTGGGTCCGTAGAAGATCAGCGACCCGAGGCCGAACACCACGTGAACGAAGATCAGGTTGATGATCATCGAGCGGCCGGTGGCGATGCCGACGTCGGCCGGCCCGCCTCGCACGCTGAAGCCGTAGTAGCAGGCGGCCAGGGTCGTGCCGGTGGCGATGGTGAGGACCTCGATGAAGGCGTAGAACTGGTCGGACACGGACGCCAGCGACCAGTGCACGCTGGACCAGTTGCCTTGGGAGACCTCGCCGACGACGTGGACCACGAAGAACCCCTGGGCCAGGGACACGACCAGCGACGAAAGGCAGAAGATGATCGGCGTGTAGAGCCAGACCGCCAGCAGCCGCGGGGTGACGACGAACCGGACCGGACCGAGGCCGACGGACTCGAAGGCCTCGATCTCATCGCTGATCCGCATCGAACCGATCTCGGCGACCATGCCGCAGCAGACCTTCGCCGCGAAGACGTACCCGAACATGATGGGAACGGTCGCTCGCGTTCCGGAGAAGGCCGTGAACAGCCCGACGTAGTCGCTGGCTCCGATCGATCGGAGCACGTAGCTGCCGAACAACGCGGTGACGCCGGCCAGCATGCTCATGAGGAAGAGCATCAAGCCGGTCGTTCCGACGATGAGCTCGCGCGTGTGGCGCAGGATCTCCGAGCCGTAGCGCAGCGCGCCGGGAACCTCGCGGAGCGCCCGGAACGAGAACGCCACCATGTTCCCGGCTTCGGTGAGGAGATTGTGGAACTGGCGCCCGCCAGGGATGGCGTCACGCGAGACCGAGAGGTCGAACTGCTTGATCGGGTCCTCGTCCGGACCGACTGGCTTCTTCTCGACGGTGGCCATGTCAGCGAATCGCCTGAGCCGAAGGAAAGGCGGCGAGGAAGAACGTGTTGACCAGCAGGTCGAGGACCCACGTCGCGGTGAACGCGAGGACGACCGCCTGGTTCACCGCCTTGCCGACGCCGGCGGGACCGCCGCTGGCGTTCATCCCCTTGAAGCAGCAGACGACGGCGATCGCGAAGCCGATCACAGTCATCTTCGCGAGCGCGGCAAGGAGGTCGACAACCGGATACGTCGCGAAGCTGTGGATGAAGACCGTCATCGGATAGCCGACGAGGATCTGCCCCGCGATGGCACCGGACGCGATCGACACGATCGAGCCGAAGAGGAACAGCACAGGGGTCATGAAGGTGATCGCGATCATCCGCGGGAGCACGAGGACCTCCTCAGGATCGATCGCCAGGGTCCGCATCGCGTCGAGCTCCTCCCGCACGCGGCGACTGCCGAGGTCGGCGCAGATTGCGGTGCCGGCGATTCCGGCGACGCACATGCCGCTGAACCAGCCGTTGAACTCACGGATGCCGCCGATGGCGGTGACGAAGCCGTAGCGGTCGTCGGCGCCGAGGCGTTCGAGGACCCCCAGGGTGAGGACGGCCAGAGCCCCGAAGTCAAAGAACGACGCGCACAGCGCGAGGGGAATCGCCGTCGTCCTGATGATCCCGGCGCTCTCGCGCATGACGCCGGCCGCAGGTCCGAGGGGGTTGCGGGCCCAGATCCTCAGGCATCGCCACACCAGTCCGAGCATCCCGGCGATCTCGTCGGCGACGCCCCAGGCGCGTCCGTCCCGCCAGTCTTTCCGTGCACGCTCGCGCCTGGGCCGAACGGCTCTCGGGGCAGGTATGCGTGACGCCTCCATGCACCCGATCCTCCGGGCGATGACCTCGTCGGGTCTATCCCTCCCTCAAGGGATATTGTCGGGCGGCGGGAGTGAGAGGCGATTCCGAGCCAGGGCGCGCGAAAACCGCCGCGAGCGCGGCGGCTTTTCGGCCCGCGGATTGAGGTGTGGCCAGGCTTACGGTCGGTCGGCCGACACCGGGTTCTGCGTCGGGTCCCACTCCACCATGATGTGTTTCGGGCCCCGGAAGATGATCGTCGGCGCGTAGTCGAAGGTCTGGCCCTCGACGAGCCGCATGTGCGGAAGCCGCCGCGTGAGCTCCTCGATCGCGATCGAGATCTCCATGCGCGCCAAGCCCTGACCAAGGCACTTGTGCCGCCCCCACCCGAAGGTGAAGTGCTGCCGCGCATCCTCCCGCGAGACGTCGAGCTGATCGGCGTTGGGGAAGTGCGCTTCGTCGCGGTTGGCGGAGCCGAACGCCACAAGGACCTGCGACTCGGCGGGGATCTTCACGCCACCGATCTCGGTGTCGCGGGTCGCGCGGCGGCGCCACATCGGCGCGGCGGAGAGATACCGCAGCGTCTCGTCGGCGGCGTTCTTCGTCAGCGACGGATCGTCGACCAGACGCTGCCACTGGTCGATGTTCGTGAGCAGGCCCACGAAAGCGTTGCCGGCACCGTTGGTCGTCGTCTCGTGACCGGCGAACAGCAGGTTCATGCACATCCGGTAGATGTACGTGCGATCGAGGATCTCGCTGTACTCCGGCTCCTTGGCCAGCTCGATCATCTCGCTCATGAACGACGAGTTCGGGTTCTCCCAGAGGGTGTCGACGTGCCACATGCACCACTCCCAGAACTCGCCGAACTCCTCCGCGAGTTGCACCTGCCGCTCCTCGGACGGCCGCCCGAAGTTGAGCTCGGCACGCTGGACGGCGAACTGCTTGACCCGGGCCACTTCGGAGTCCGGAACGCCGATGAGGTAGAACGCGGCCAGCGCGGGGATCTCCCACATGTAGTCAAGGACGAGGTCGGCTTCGCCCTTCTTCACGAACTTGTCGACGTAATCGGCGACCCAACCCCGGATCATCGGCTCAAGCTCAGCCAGGCGCTCCTTGCTGAAGGCGCGGCGTAACACATCACGATGCGGTCGATGCTCGGGGTCGTCCTCGTTGACGGTGACCGGGCCGGGGACGAACCGGGCGGCCATGAGCTTCTCCATAGCAGCGGCGCACGGCGGGACGACGAAGTCGACGACGTTGCTCGCCGAGAAGGTCTCGGGATCCTTCATCACCGCGGCCACGTCGTCGTACCTGGTGACCACGAACGCACCGGTGCCGGGGCTGTAGAGGACCGGCTCGTCGCGCCGTGCTTCCTCAAAGATCGCGTACGGGTCGGCTTGGAACCGATCGGTGAACGGGTCGAAGCTCTGGCCGAGGGCCGAAACCGGACACCCGGTCGGGCTGACGACCTCAGGGGACACTTGCTCCATCGGACTCTCCTCGTGCTGGACGGTGAGCGGATCCTCCCCGCCTCGAATCGACTGTATATAATCCGTAGAGCACACGCAACGTGAGGTTGGCGGTGACCTCGTCCGTAGTCCCCCACTGCGCCCGGCGGCGTCACGTGATCAGATCCAGGGCCGCGCCGACGATGGTCTCGGCGTCGAGGCCGTGGTGGCGGTAGACATCCTCGAGGGAGCCGGCCTGGCCGAAGCGCTCGACGCCCACGTTGGTGATGGGTATGCGACCAGTCACTCCGAGGAAGCTGAGGGTGTGGGGGTGACCGTCCATGACGGTGACAATGGGGGTCAGGCGGTCCTCGGGGAACAGCCGCGTGAGGATGTCGGCCGGCCCGTCCGTCAGCCCGCGCCGGGCTTGGGTGGCGCGGAAGACGAGGTCGGGACTGGTGAGGCAGACGACGTGCGGCGCGTGGCCGGTGTCCTGTTCGACGGTGCGTGCGGCGTCGAGGACCTCGGGCATCACGGCGCCGACGCCGACGAGCGTGACCTGGGCGCCGGGGCCGCCGTCCTGCAGGCGGTAGCCGCCAGCGAGAACGTCCGCGCGGCGTTGCGCGAGCGCGGCGGGGTCGGTCGGCAGCGATGAGAGGCCCTGGTCGATCGGCCGGGTGGTCAGGCGGAAGTAGCTCGAGGTGCCGCCGGTCTGCCCCAGCTTCGACAACGCGTGGAGGAACGTCCACTCCAGGTCCTGGCCGAACGCCGGCTCCCAGGCGATGCACTCGGGCTGCTCGATACCGATGCTCGGGGTGTTGATCGACTGGTGCGCACCACCTTCGGGGGCGAGCGTGACACCGGACGGCGTGCCGATGAGGATCGACTGACCGCCGGCGTACATGCCGAAGGACCAGGGCTCCAGGGCGCGGGCGACGAACGGGTCGTAGATCGTGCCGATCGGCAGCAGTGCTTCGCCGTCGCGGGACCAGGTGGCGCCGAGCTCGGAGAGCAGGCCGACGAGGTTGACCTCGGCGATGCCGAGCTCCATGTGCTGGCCGTGTTCGTGCTCGCGCCACTTCACGAGGGTCTGGCGGTCGTCGGCGAACCAGTCGATCCGCTCGCCGACCGACCAGATCCCCACGCGGTTGATCCAACCGCCCAGGTTCGTGGAGGACGCGACGTCGGGGGACACGGTGACGATGCGCTTCGCCGTCTCCGGGGCGGCGTGAGAGAGGTCGGTCAGCAGCCGGCCCAAGGCCTGCTGGGTGGAGGCCTCGCCGGCGTGCTTGCGGTCCAGCTGCTCCGGCACCGCCACCCCCGTGGCCACCGGGCGCTTGGCTCGCCGCAGCGTGAGACCGGTCTCCGCGCAGAGCTTCCCCTCGTCGCTGTCGGGGGCGAAGGTGGCCCACGGGTCCTGTGCGTCCGCGCCGAGCTCAGGTGCCAGGGCGTCGTACTCCTCGGCACTGAGCAGGGCCGAGTGGTTGGACGGATGGCCCTCAGTCGGCAGCGACCAGCCCTTGACGGTGTAGGCAAAGACGACGCTCGGCCGGTCGGTGGCGGCGTCGGCGGCGCGGTAGGCGTCGAGCAGTGCGGCGTGGTCGTGGCCGCCGAGGTTGCGGACCGTCTGGTGGAGACGCTCGTCGTCGTAGTCCTTGATCGCCTTCGTGATGTCGCGCCTGCGGGTCGACTCGGATAGCAGCCGCTCGCGAACCTCGCCGGCCGGGGCGCGAAGCATCCGCTGGTACTCGGCGTTCGGCATCTGGTCGATGCGGGCGCGGACGGCGTCGCCGCCGGGTGCGGCGAACAGCTCCTCGAGCTGACGGCCGTACTTCACGGTCAGGACCTGCCAGCCGGCGGCGTCGAACATGCCCTGCAGGCGCTTGATCGCCATCGCCGGGACCACGCGGTCCAGGGACTGGCGGTTGAGGTCGACGACCCACATCACTTCGCCGAGGGACGGGACCGCGGGGTCCACGAGCGCCTCCCAGATGGCGCCCTCGTCCAGCTCGGCGTCGCCGAGCAGCGCGATCTGCCGGCCGCCGACCGGAACGTCGGTGTGGCCAGCCACATACCGGTGCGCCAGCGCGCTCCAGATCGTCGCGGTCGCGCCGATGCCGACCGAACCGGTGGAGAAGTCGACGGGATCCGGGTCCTTCGTGCGGCTCGGGTAGCTCTGCAGCCCGCCGAGTTCGCGCAGCGTCGTCAGGTACTTCGGGTCCAGCTCACCGAGCAGGTAGTTGATCGCGTGCAGGACCGGCGAGGCATGCGGCTTGACCGACACCCGGTCCGGGGCGCGCAGGTGCGCGAACCACAGCGCGGTCATGATCGAGACCATCGAGGCGCTGGAGGCCTGGTGGCCGCCGACCTTCACCCCGGAGGTGTTCTCGCGGACCTTGTTCGCGTGGTGGACGATGGACGTTGCCAGCCAGAGCACGCGGCGCTCGACCGCTTCCAGCAGCTCTGCGGAGGGCTCGGTCAGGTCGGTAGGGGCGATCTTCGGCGTAGCGGACATCAGAGCGCCATTCCCAGCGGGTTCTGCAGCAGGTCCTTGATCCGGCGCAGGAAGCCGGCGGCGTCGGCGCCGTAGAGGATCCGGTGATCGCAGCTGAGCCTGAGCTTCATCACGTGGCGCAGGGTGACCTCGTCCTCCCACTCCACCGGCTTGCGCTTCATCTCCCCGACCGACAGGATCGCCGCCTGCGGCGGGTTGAGGATCGAGATGAACTCCGAGATCCCGAACATCCCCAGGTTCGACACGGTGAACGTCCCGCCCGACAGCTCCGGCGGCGTGACCTCACCGTTACGCACGCGGCCGGCCAGGCGGCGCGACTCACGGCCGATCTCCCCGAGCGACTTCTTGTCGGCGTCGAGGATCGTCGGGACGATCAGCGCGTCGTTCGCTGCGACGGCCATCCCGACGTTGATGTTCTCGTAGAGCTCGAAGCGGCCGTCGACGTAGGCGCCGTTCGCGCGCGGGAACTCACGCAGCGCCAGCGCGCTTGCCTTGATGACCAAGTCGTTGTAGGACGGCGGCTTCTCCTCCCCGGCCAGCGCCTTCAGTCGCGTGCGCAGCGCGATCGCCTCCTCCATATCCACGTCGACCCCGAGGATGAACTCAGGTGCGGTGGCCTTGGACTCCGACATGCGACGGGCCACGGCCGTCTGCACCCGGGTCAGCTCTTCGACCCGGACCTCGCCCTTGACGGTGCGGGCGCGCGAAGCCGAGCCGTTCCTGGCCGCCGGGGGCGCCGCAAGTTGCGCCGGCACGGGCTGGCTGGCCGCCGGCGCTGGGGTGACCGGGAGTCCGGCGGCGCGCTCCACGTCGCTCCGGACGATCCGGCCCCCCGGACCGGTGCCCGAGATGCTGCCGAGGTCGACGCCGTGTTCGGTGGCGGCTCGGCGGGCCACGGGTGAGACACGCAGCGCGCTGACGGTTTCGGGGAAGGACGACGGCGGCGCGGCAGCCGGAGCGTCCGCCGCAGCGGGCGGGGCTGACGAGGCTGTCGGAGGCGGGGGCACGGGCGCTGGGTCCTCACCGATTCGCGCGATGACGTCGCCGACGGCAGCGGACTGGTTGACAGCGACCACGATCTGGAGCGTGCCGGCGGCTTCGGCTTCGACCGTCATGGCGGCCTTGTCGGTCTCGACCTCCAGGAGCTCGTCGCCGACGTTCACGAGGGCGCCGTTCTCGATCAGCCAGGCGATGATCGTCCCGGACTCCATGCCCTCCGACAGCTCGGGCATGGTGACGTCGGCCGCGACGGCGGTCCCGCTCATGCGCCCGCGCGGCGGTCGTGGTGGTGCGGACCAGCCGCGGACAGATGAGCCGACATGCAACCGAGTGAACCGCGTTGCCGGCGCGCGGTCGACCCGCACGCTGTCACCGGGCGGCAGGACGCAAGGATCGATCGTCGAACCCGGGTTCGATGGCGCATTACATACAATCGATAGGATCCGAGACATGGACAAGCCGGTGCAGCTCGACCCGACCGACGAGGAGATCATCGCGCTGTTGATCGAGGATTCGCGGCGCTCCCTGGCCGACATCGGCCGGGTCGTCTCGCTCTCCCCACCGGCGGTCAAGCGACGCATTGACCGGCTGGAGGAGATCGGCGTGATCACCGGCTACACGACCCTCGTGAACCACGCGAAGCTCGGGCGCCCACTGGAAGCCTTCACTGAGCTGCGCTTCGCGGGCAACACGCGCGTGGACGACATCGCCGGCGTGGCGAAGAACCTCCCCGAGGTCCAGACGATCTACACGATGGCCGGCGACCCCGACGCCCTCGCGCTCATCCGCGTCCGGGACGTCGAGGACCTCAAGCGCGTGATCGACCGCATGCGCAGCACCGGCAAGATCGTCGGAACCAAGACGCTCATGGTTCTCGGTGCTTGGTCACCGGGCCGCTGAGGCCGGCGACCACGCGCGGCGGGGCTTCAGGAGCGGCCCAGCGACCACTCCTCCTCAGGCACGGAGAACCCGTCCGCACCTTCCGCCACCACCGTGTTCTCGATCGCACCGATGCCCTCGACCTCAACCCGCATGACGTCGCCCACCTTCAGCCAGTTCGCCGTCGGCGTCCCGATCCCGCCAGGCGTACCGGTGGCGATCAGATCACCCGGCTGCAGGCTGCAGACCTGCGAGATCGTCGAGACGATCGCCGCGACGTCCAGGACCATCGCCGCCGTCGAGGAGGACTGACGCAGCTCCCCGTTGATCCAGGTGCGGATCCCCAGGTCTTCGAGGTCGAGCGCATCGGCCGTCACGACGCACGGTCCGATCGGCCCGTGCGTATCGAAGCTCTTCCCGGGCCAGGTCGTCGGGGTGTCCCACTGCCAGTCGCGCACCGAGATGTCGTTCGTGACGGTGTACCCGCCGACGATCGACAGCGCCTGCTCTGCAGAGAGACGGCGGCCGTGGCGTCCGATCACGATGACGAGCTCGCCCTCGTAGTCGAGCATCGAGGAGTCCTCGGGCATCAGCACCGGGTCGAACGGGCCGGTGATGCAGCTGGTCTGCTTGTTGAAGATCGTCGGCAGCTTCGGTGACGGGTAGGCCTCGCGCGTGAGCCGGACGGTCTCGTACAGGTCGACGACGGTCTGATTGGTCATGTCGGGCTGCTCGGCGACGTGGTCGGCGAAGTTGAAGCCGAGCGCGAGGTACTTCCCTGGTTGCTCGACCGGGGCGGTCAGGGTCACCTCCGACAGGGGAACGCCTGGCCCCCGCGCCTGCTGCGCGCGCGCCAGGCGCTCGTCAGGGTCGGACGTGAGCAGCTCGACCACGGAAAGGCCGTCGAGGGCGAAGACCTCGTCGCCTTCGAGGAGTCCGGTGGTCACGCCGCCTGCGGTGCGGTAGCGCACGAGTTTCACGGCAGCTCCTTCGATTGTAGATAGTTTGACTTGAGGGCTAGGCTGGACGCATGAGCAGCGGCCTTCAACCCCTCGGATTGACCCCCACCACCCGCGCCGAAGCGGTTGCCGACGACCTGCGCCGCCAGATCCTCGGTGGCCAGATCCCGCCCGGTACCGCCTTGCGGCAGAACGACGTCGCGGCTGCCTTCTCCGTCAGCCCCACGCCAGTCCGCGAGGCGTTCGCCCGGCTGCAGCGTGAGGGTCTGATCACCTACGAGCCGCACCGCGGTGCGGTGGTCTTCATCCCGAGCGTGGAAGACCTGCGCGAGAACTACGAGATCCGCATCGCCCTTGAACCGCTCGCCACCCGCGCCGCCGCCACGCGGTTGGGCGCCGACGGACTGGCCGAGCTGCGCGGCCTGGTGGACGAGATGGGTCGAACCGGCGACCCGAGTGCCTACTTCGCGCTCAACCAGCGGTTCCACGACCGGATCTACGCTGCCGCCGAGCGTCCGAACATGGCGAAGCTGATCGCCGAGTTGCGCGACGCGTCGGCCGCTTACGTCCGGATCCTGATCGACGGCACGCCGAGCAGTCCGGCGATCGCCCAGCCCGAGCACGAGGCAATCCTCGCCGCGCTGGAGGCGCGAGCGCCCGCCCGGGCCGCGAAGGCCATGGCCGAGCACCTGCGCCACAACGAGAGCCTGATGGAAGCCTCGCTGAGCGCGGGCGCTCGCGGCACAACAGGCTGACCCAGCGCCAGCCTCCGCGGCGAACCTCTCGGCACTCACGGCAGCGGCAGTCGGATGTCGAACGCCCCTGACGGCGGGAACTCACCGGCGTACGCGCGCTCGTGCAGATCCTTCACCTCGGCGCCGGCCGCGCGTGCGGCGACGTACGCGTCAGGATCGACCGGCGATCCGATCGGGTTCTCCGCGAATCGCGGGTCCGTGCGAATGAACTCCGTCGAAGCGGCCCAGTCACCGTAGTTGTCGACCTGAAGCTCGACCGAGTTGCCGTCCGGGTCGTGGTAGTAGAACGAGAGCGTGAGTCCGTGATCCAGGCAGGCTCCTGGCGTTATGCCCTCCGCCTTCAAGCGCAGGAACGTCCCGAGGAGGTCGTCCACGGTCTCGTACTCGAACGCGCTGTGGTGCATGCCCGTGCGGGTCAGCTTGTCCGGATCGTCGACGAAGTCCGGCAGCGAGATGAGCGCGATCCGGTGGTTGGCGGCGTCGTTGGTGACGAACGCCCCGCCCGGCCACTGGAAGTTGACCGACGAACCGATGACCGTCCCGTACCAGTCGATGAGCTCCTGAAGCTTCAGCGTCTTGAGGTTCACGTGGTGCAGCGCAGGCCGGCGGACGCGGCCTTCGTCGAATGAGATGTCGGACATGACCCTCTCCCGTTGATGGATGATTGACGGACGCCTGCGGTACTTCCCCAGCCGCCTTGACAGTATGTTATATATACTTTTTCTGCAGGGGTCTAGACAGAGGAGAGCCACCGTCATGCGAGAAATCGAAGTTCCCGTCCTGATCATGGGAGGCGGTGGCTGCGGCTTGTCCGCGTCCTCGTTCCTCTCCGAGATGGGCGTCGAGCACCTGCTGGTCGAGCGCCACTCGGAGACGTCACACCTGCCGAAGGCGCACTACCTCAACCAGCGCACGATGGAGATCTTCCGCGGCTTCGGGATGGCCGACCCGATCTACGAGGTCGGCACGCCGGTCGAGAACTTCGGGCACATCCGCTGGGTCACCTCGCTTGGCGGCGACGGTCCGTTCGACCGCCGGGACTTCTACGAGTTCGACGCCTTCGGCGGCGGCGTCCTCAAGGAGCCGTACGAGAAGGACGGGCCCGCGCTCCCCTCCAACCTCCCTCAGATCCGCCTCGAGCCGCTGCTGCGCAGGATGGCCGAGGAGCGCTCGTCTGAGTCGGTCAGGTTCAACCACGAGATCGTCGACTGGGAGGACACCGACGCGGGCATCGTCGCGACCGTCCTGGACCGATCGACCGACGAGAAGTTCATCGTGCGGGCGCGCTACATGATCGCCGCCGACGGCGGCAAGACCGTCGTCCCCAAGCTCGGCATTCAGATGCTCGGCCCGACCGGCATGCTCGAGATGGTGTCCACGCACTTCAAGGCCGATCTCTCGGAGTACGTCGACGACAAGTCGATGATCACGTGGTCCATCAACCCTGAGGGCGAAGGCTCGTGGTCCAGCGGCGCGCTCGTGAAGATGGGCCCGACCTGGGACCGCCACTCCGAGGAGTGGGTCATCCACTTCGCCTTCCGGCCCGACGACCCGGCGCGCTTCGACGAGGACGCCATCGTCCCGCGCATGCGCGAACTGCTCAAGATCCCCGACCTCGAGCTCGAGGTCCTGAAGGTGAGCCACTGGATCCTGGACCGCATCCACGCCGAGAAGTTCCGCGTGGGCAACGTGTTCCTGGCCGGAGACTCCGCCCACCGCCAGCCGCCCACCACCGGGCTCGGGCTGAACGGCGCGATCCACGACGCCCACAACCTCTGCTGGAAGCTGGCCGAGGTCGTCCAGGGGCGAGCGGACGATTCGCTGCTGGACAGCTACGAGGCCGAGCGTCTTCCGGTAGGTGCCGACAACGCCGACTGGGCCCTGTCCGCGTTCACGAACTTCGCCGTCATCGACGTCGCGATGGGGCTGATGCCGGGTGCGCCCAAAGAACAGAACATGGCCGCCTTCGCCGCGTTCTTCGCGGACACGCGGCTCGGCGCGTCGATTCGCGCTCGGTTCTCGGAAGTCATCCGGACCCAGCGCGTGGAGTTCCACGCCCACGAGATCGAGATTGGCTACAACTACGACTCGGCCGCCGTGGTTCCCGACGGCACCGAGATGCCGGTCCGCGATCCGTTCGGCTCGGTCTACAAGCCGACGACCCGGCCAGGGCATCGGCTCCCCCACGCGTGGATCGAGCGAGACGGCAAGCGCCTGTCCACCCACGACCTCATCACCCCCGGCACGTTCGCGTTGATCGCCGGCGCCGATGGCGAGGAATGGCTGAAGGCAGCAGCAACCGTCGGTGACGAACTCGGCGTATCCATCGACGCCGTGAGCATCGGCGGGACGGCGACCGACGTCGACGGACAGTGGGCCGAGGTCGGTGGGCTCGAGGCCACCGGAGCCGTGCTCGTGCGGCCCGATCAGCACACGGCCTGGCGCACGCAGGAGCTCAGCAATGATCCCGTCGCGGACCTTCGCTCCGCCTTCGGCGCGATCCTTGGCAAGGCGGCCGTCGCGTCCGCGTAGGCCAACGAGGTTGCGGCCGATCCGGCGGCCGCAACCTCGCCTCTGTGGCCGCGCCGCGGCTCAATCGCAAGCCAGCCACTTACGCTCGTCGAGCTGTAGAGGAAACGACATGCAGTGGATCACCTCGTCTCACGTCCACCTCGACCGCGTCGCCACCCCGTGGCTGATCAGCCGCTTCGTCGACCCCGACGCAGAGTTCGTCTTCGCCGACGACGCATCGGCGATCGCCGACTGGCCCAGCGCCACCCCGATCGGCTTCCGCGGCGTCCCGCCGATCAGCGCGCACGACACCGACGGGACGGCGTTCGCGAAAGCTCTGGCCGCCTACTCGCTGACGGACCCGGCGCTTGACCGTATGGAGCGGATCGTGGCGGCCGGTATTCGCCACGCGCTGTCCCTTCCCACTCCGGACCACGAGACCGCCGACGAAGCGCTCCTCGGGGCGGCTCTCGACAAGCTCGGTCTCGGCCTAGGCGTCCAACTGGACGATCCCGACCACCTGCTGTGCGCTCGGCCGCTGTACGACGCCGTGTACACCGTGTGCCAGATCGCCTGTCTCGACGAGACGACGCGCGAGCAGATCCCGAAGACCGCGGCGCGCGTCGACTACCTGCGCAACGCCTTGAGACTGGGCTCGACGCCGGCCGAGATGTGGGGGTGAGGCGCGGCTCTGGTGCATCGACTCGAACCCGCGCCGGAAGTACCCGCGTCTGTAGTCGACGTAAGCGTGGTACCGAACCCTCCTCTTCGGCGCCGGGACTTGCCGTCGGGTCCGATCAGAAGCGCATCGGGCGTTCGACCTCAAGCCTCAGGAGCGGATGAACGGCCGACGGCGAGCAGCAGAACGCCTGCGCTCGGCCAGGGGCAGTAGAAAGCATGAGCTGTAAGCGACTGCTCGATCCTCGTGCGCGCACCATCCGGCCCTTGCGGCGCACGCGGGTGGGGCTGGGACAGACGATGTCATCGGTGCCCGGGCGGCCCGGCGGGAGGAGTGCTGTCCAGAAGAACGCATCGTTCGTCGGCTTGCCCGCCTACCGCTCTCCGAGTCGCTCGCTTGCATCCCTCAGGCCCGATGCTCCATGGTCGAGATCTCGGTTGACAGCGCGCGACCCTCGAACGCCCGGCTACCGAGCGAGCCTTTGGCCAGCTTCAAGCACCCTCCAGCATCGCGAGCGCAGCGGCACGACGGCAACCCGATGAGCCTCGGTCGTCTCCCGTCAACGCAGTGGCTCTACACAGCGAAAGCAGGAACAGACTAGATGCACAAGGTGCCGCGGGGCTCATCAGCCCCTCCTACGGGCTGCGCAGACCGGGGCCCATGCAGAGGGTTAGCGCGCTATGAACTCTGCACCCAACGTGCTTGACGAGTGGGGGACCTGCTCGCCGGACATGTTCGGGAAAAGAACGATGCCGGCCCTCCGGGAGGGGAACGGTCGTGCGGCTGAAGGTCGCGGCCGTTTCTTTCCCGAAGGACCTGTGTAGTGGAAACCCGCGTGCGCAGCGCGTCACCAGGCGTCGGGTTCCTGGTGTTCCTCGAGGGTGCCTCGGAGCGAGCGGCGGATGTCGTCGTGCTGGCGCTGGAAGTTGTGCAGGGCCTGCTGCCACTGGTGTTCCAGTCGGGGGTCGGTCTGACGGCCGGTGTCGACTTCGGCGCGCCAGACGGCGAGGGCGACGAAACCGTCGCGGGTGAATTGGCGGGTGTGCCAGTTCTTGTCGATGGCGCTGCCGAGGTGTGGGTAGTCGTGGCGGAGTTGTTCGACGGCGTCCCACATCTCGTGTTGCCATTCGCGGCCGCGATCGAGCTGCAGCCATTGGGCGCGGTCTCGAGCGGTATTCATCGCAGATGAGGTCGGGTCGGCGACGTCGTCGGGGCCTTGGACCGAAGCCGTCCAGGCGGGGTGAGGTCCCCGCGGGGCGCGAGTTCGGACGCGGTCTGCACGAGGATGGCGCCAGTGAGCAGTTCGTCTGCGAGCGTGGCGGGACGGCAGCCACGAAGCGCGGCGGCCGCCATGAGCGCCGCTTGGACGGGCTCTCCAAGCCTGACGTTGACGCGGGGGCTCATCTGTAGCGGGTCCGGCCGTGTGCCATGTCGAGCTCCCGGTCGGGGAGGGGCCGAATGTTCAGAGGGACGGTGAGCTCCTCAAGCGCACGGGCCCGCCCCCCAAGGGCAGTCAGCGTCTGCGGGAAAGCACCCTGCCGGTCCAGCGACTTGACGGGGTGACCGTCCTAGACGAGAAGGTAGTCGCCGAGCGCTGAGGCGACCTTCTCGTTCTGGAGGCCGTTGGCGTCTCTCGCAACGGTGCGGGTACCGCTCCTTTTGACGGTCTTCACCACCGTCCACCGCTCAGCGCCACCTGTGGAGATTTCATGCCGCCTACGCGAGGTGCGGGCCCTGATCTGCGCCGCCCGCGGGAAGGGGCTGATGAGCCCACGGCCAGCTCTGGCATCTAGTCTGTTCTTGCTCTGGCCGTTCCTGACCGCGGGTCTGTAGGAGCTAACGGTTGGCTCGAAATGCGACCGTGGCGGCTCGAGCCGCGGCGCCTGCAAGCATCCGCGAAGCATGTGGGAGCGGGTTGAACGACCGGTTGATGACGGTCGGCGCTGAACGCTGGCTTGACCATGCTGGCTGCATCCGGCGGACGCGAGTCCCGCTCCGGGGTCCTGTAGATCTCCGGTAGGCGGGCTAAGCCGAGGTACGACGCGACGTTCTAGACGTCACCCTTCCGCCGGCGCCTGACCCTCCCGCCGCCCCGCGCTCTAAGTCCGTTCGCTCAACCACGTTGCGGCCGCCGCACCCGGCGGGCCGGATGGAGCATGGGACCTGCCAAATGCCCAAGCGACGAGGCCCATGCGGTCTCGCGGTGCGCGCTCGGCGATCTTCGAGTCGTTTCTGGCGTATGGCTCTTGATTCGCGACGAACCCGTATCGCTCCTCTCGACCGGGTCAGCACGCCGGTCCGCCGGCCCGACGGGGACGCCCGGCCGGCCCGCAACCTGACGGCGGCGGACATCATGACCGCGACCGAGGTCGCAGAGCTTCTCACCGTCGCGACGACGACGGTCTACGAGTGGGCGCGCAGCGGAGCGCTGCCCGCGATGCGCCGCGGCCGGGTCATCCGCTTCCGCCGTTGGGAGGTCGAGGAATGGATCGCCGCCGACCAGGATCCGCGCCGCAGACTCTGAGCGTTTGTTAACAAACGCCTCTCGCCGATCGCTTTTACGTGCTCTCCGGCTGCCGCCGATCCGGACGTCTCGCAGCGTCGAGAGCGACCCTTTCGGTAGCCGATCGTGGTAGCGGACGCCGTCTCGCTGCCGATGTCACTCAGGGCGAAAACGCGAAAAGCCCCGCAAATGCGAGGCTTTTCGGTCATGCCCCCGGAAGGAATCGAACCTTCAACCTTCGGATTAAGAGTCCGCTGCTCTGCCAATTGAGCTACAAGGGCGTGGAGGGCAGTGTAGCCCAGGTGCGCCGGGCCGCGCCGCGCGGCCC
>JAOPZU010000407.1 GCA_025963955.1 Solirubrobacterales bacterium | reverse complement strand
CTCGCGCGGCCCTCCAGCACGACCGGGCCCTCGGCCCGGGCGCGCGCGGAGCCCGCCGGCAGCTCGCGGCCCTCCATGTCCCGCACGTAGGTGAAGTAGTCCAGCTGCATCGTGTGGCGCGGCCGCTCGGCGAAGTGGCCGAGGTACAGCTTCTCGTCTGCCGCGATGGTGGCGTGCATCTGCTCTTCGGTCGGCGGACGGTAGGTCCCGGCGAGGTAGCGCGCCAGCAGCCGCGCCTGACATTCGACGAACGGGAACAACGTCGGGAGCGCCTGGGCGAAGCCCATGAGGACCAGGTCGTCCAGGCCCGGCTTGAGCATCCGCTTGTACAGCGGCAGCCGGTTGTCCGGCGCGCTGAGGAAGTCCTCGTCGAAGAACGGGAAGCTGATGTTGTAGCCCGTGGCGTAGATGATCACGTCGACGTCGATGCTGCTGCCGTCCTCGAAGTGCACCGTCTCCCCGTCGAGGCGCGCGACGTTCGGCTTGGCCGTGGCGTCCCCTGAACCGAGCCGGATCAGCAGCTCGCTGGAGACGGTCGGGTGGGCCTCGAGGAAGTCGTGGTCCGGCGTCGGCAGGCCGAAGGACTCCGGGCGTCCGCTGATGAGCCGGGGCAGGTGCTTGACGGCCTTGCGCTGCCACTTCAGCGGGACGTGCGGCAGCGTTCGCGCGATCGTGTCCATCGGCACCCCGAAGACGTACTTCGGCACGACCCAGGCGCCCGAACGCGTCGAGAGGTGGACGGTGTTCCCCCACGCCTTCTGCGAGAGCTCGCTGACGATGTCGGAAGCGCTGTTGCCGATGCCGACCACGAGGATCCGCTTGCCGCGCAGGTCCTGCGGCTCGGTCGGGGAGATGTAGTGGTGGGAGTGGAAGCTCTGCCCGGTGAACTCGCCGGGGAAGTCCGGGTAGCGCGGGTCCCAGTGGTGGCCGTTGGCGACCACGAGCGCGTCGAAGCTGCGCTCCTGCCCGTCCGCGGTGCGCACGTCCCAGCCACCCCCGGGGCGCCGTTCGGCGTGCTCTACCGCGTTCTCGAAGTGGATCCGCTCCTTCAGCGCGAAGGCCTCCGCGTACTCCTCGAGGTACTGCTTGATCTCCGTGTGGTGCGGGAAGTCCGGGTAGTGGTCCGGCATCGGGAAGTCCTTGAAGGAGAGGAGGTCCTTCGAGGTGTCGATGTGCAGCGACTGGTAGGCGCTCGAGACGCCGTTGGGGTTCCGGAAGGCCCAGTTGCCGCCGATCCGGTCGGACCCCTCGAAGCACTCGTACGGAATGCCGTAGTCGCCGAGGTTCTTGCCGGCGGTGAGGCCGCTGATGCCGGCGCCGATGACGCAGGTCGTGGGCGTCTGGGTGCGCATCGACCGACCGTACCCGCATCGTTTGACGCGTGTCAAGCTCCCTTGACGTCCGCCACCTCAGTCCCGCCCGATGGCGGACCCGGCCCCGCCGAGCGCCTGCCGCAACTCGCGCTTGAGCAGCTTCCCGGAGGCGTTCTTGGGCAGCTCGTCCACGACATGGACGGACTTGGGGACCTTGTGCGCGGCGAGGACCGTCTTGGCGTAGGCGACGAGCTCGGCCTCGTCCACGCTCGTGTTCTCGCGGGCGACGACGACGGCGGCGATCGCCTCGATCCAGCGCTCGTGCGGCAGACCGATCACGGCGATCTCGCCGACGGAGGGGCGGCCGTAGAGCGCTTCCTCGACCTCGCGCGAGGCGACCAGGACACCGCCGGTGTTGATGACGTCCTTGATCCGGTCCACGACGAAGAGGTAGCCCTCCGCGTCGATCCGGACCAGGTCGCCGGAGCGGAACCAGCCGTCGTCGGTGAACGCCTCGGTCGTCGCCTGCTCCAGCGCCCAGTAGCCCGTGAGCAGCTGCGGGGAGCGGTAGAGCAGCTCGCCCTGCTCGGCGTCCGTGCCGTCCTCGTCCACCACGCGGACCTCGCAGAAGAGGACGGGGCGCCCGCACGAGTCCGGGCGCTCCTCGTGCTCCTCGGGGCGCAGCACGCAGGCCAGCGGCCCGATCTCGGACTGGCCGAAGCAGTTGTAGAACCCCACCGCGGGCAGGGCGCGGCGCAGGCGCTGCAGGATCGGCACGGGCATGATCGACGCGCCGTAGAACGCCTTCCGCAGGCCGGCGAGCTCGCGGGTCTCCAGGTCCGGGTGGTTGGCGACGGCGACCCAGACCGTCGGCGGCAGGAAGACGGCGTTGACGCCCTTGCTCTCGACGTGGTCGAACATCGCCTCCACGTCAGGCGCGACCGCGAGGTGATTCACCGCGCCGACCGCGAGCGCCGGCAGCAGGAAGACGTGCATCTGCGCGGAGTGGTAGAGCGGCAGCGAGTGCAGCGCCACGTCCCGGTCACTCAGCTCGAGCGCGAGGATCGCCGAGACGTACTCGTGCACGAGCGCGCGGTGGGTCATCATCGCGCCCTTCGGCCGGGAGGTCGTGCCGCTGGTGTAGAGCAGCTGGACCAGGTCCTCGTCCGCCACGCCGTCCTCGACGTGCACCGGCCCGGACGCGTCGCGCATCCAGGCGAGCACGTCGTCGCCGGCGGGCGCGGCGAGCAGCCAGCCGCGCCGCAGCCCGCCGAGCTCGTCCTGCACCGCGTCCAGCTGCGCCTCCAGCGACGGGTCGACGAACACGACCGACGCCTCGCACTGCGTCAGCAGGTAGACGAGCTCCTGGCCCGTGGCGTTGAAGTTCACCGGGACGTGGACCAGGCCCGCCCGGGCGCAGCCGAGGTACAGCGCGAGGTAGGCGTCCGAGTTCTTCCCGTAGGCGGCGACCCGGTCGCCCTTGGTCAGTCCGGCCGCCAGGAGCTGCGCCGCGACGCGGCCGACGGCGGCGTCGAGCTCGGCGTAGGTCCACGTCCGCTCCCCGAAGACGAGCGCGGTGCGCGCGGGCGACCGCGCGGCGCTGCGCGCGAGGACCTGGCCGACGGTGCTGGGGAACGCGGGGGGCATGCCGGCGATCCTACGCCCGCCTCAGCCGTCGACCACCTCGTACGTGTGCCCGGCCGCGCGCAGGCGCTCCACGAGCACGTCGCCGAGCGCGGTCGCCGGCGTCAGCACGCCCGCGGCGTGCGGCAGCGCGTCCTGGTCCAGCGCCAGGGCCAGCGCGCTCTCGCCGAGCATCACCGCGGTCGCCTTGTAGCCCGGGTCGCCGGGCGCCTGGATCTCGCAGACGAGCTTCGCGCCGCTCGTGGTCGTCGTGTGGACGTCGATCCGGAAGAAGCCCTTCTCGCGCGCCGCCTCGTCCGGCCCCTCGCCCGGGTCGGGGAGCAGGCGGTCGAGGACCTTGCGCGTCGGGGGCACCGCGAGGCCGGCGACGAGCACGCCGAGCCCGCCCGCGATGGCCGCCGCCTTCGCC
>JAOPZU010000382.1 GCA_025963955.1 Solirubrobacterales bacterium | reverse complement strand
CGGCCGCGGCCGTCGTCGCCACGCCGGTGCCGGAGACGACCACCGAGTCGTAGCCCGCCCGCAGCAGTTCGCCGGACCGACGGCCCGCCCTCCGGCGGGCCGTCGTCGTTCCGGGCCGCGCCGTCAGGTGGCCCGGTGCGTGATGACGTGCTCCGCGACGCGGTCGCAGGCCCGCCGCAGCCGGCGGAAGTAGGTCGCGCGGCTGACGTTGAGCTCCAGGGCGGCGAGCTCGTGGCCGCCGCGCGGGTCGAGGTACCCGCGCTGGATGATCCGCCGCAGCAGCGTTTCGTCGACCGAGTCCCCGAACACGGAGTCCACCGCCGCCGCGATGAGCGCCCGCACGGAGGCGGCGCGCTCCTCCGCGCTCGTTCCGGTGGCCAGCGGCGAGGCCGCGAGGGCCAGGGGCTGGTGGAGCACCCGCAGCGCCTCCCGCACGTCCTCGAAGTCCGCGGCCCGCGGCGGCGGGGCGGTGCGGAGGCTCACCGGGAGCGGGAGGCCGAGCTCGCGGTAGACCGCGCTCCGCGTGGCCCCCAGGACCCCGGCCTCGCCGTGGTCGAGGATGTGGCACTCCACGCGCCGCCCGCCCGCGGAACGGACGTCGAGCGCCGGTTCGTGGACCGCGCCCACCGCGGCCGAGAAGGCGAGCGCGATCTCGTTGCCGGGGTCGATCGGCAGGTAGGAGTAGCGCAGGTTCGTCAGCCCGCACCGCAGCATCGCGGCCGTGTTCAGGATCGCCAGCACCGGGGAGCCCCGGCGGCCCTCGGTCGGCGTCGTCAGGTCGACCGCGTCGCGCCAGAGCAGCACGTTCCCGTCCGGGATGCTCGCGCGGGCGTGGGCCAGCCACGCTCCCAGGACCCGGTCCTCGTCCGCGAAGTCCGGCGCGTTCTGCGGCGTCACGGCGATGCACACGCCGCACAGCGCGTCGTCGCTGTCGCGGGCGACGACGACCCGTTCAGGCGCTTCCTCGAAGAAGCGGCGGGCTCCCGTCCACCAGCCGTGGCCGCCGTCCTTGCGGGCGACGAACAGCTCGCCGGCGAGCTCCTTGTCCCCCACGCGCACGTGGTCCACGCGATGCGTCGAGGACGTGTTGGCCCCGAATCCCCAGCGGATGATCGGGTCGTCGACAAGGTCCGCGAGGTCGACCATGAAGCGGCTCTCGCCGGCGACCGCGCGGGCGTAGAGGTGGTCGGCGATGCGCCGGCGCAGCTCGCGCTCGCGGTCGGGGTCGCGGCGGCGCAGCTCGGCGCGCAGCGCGCGCCGGACGAGGTCGTGCAGCGTGACGCCGGCCCCGACCGGCTCGGAGAAGCTGAGGCCACGCAGCCACGCCTCGGCCTCCTCGGAGTCGGTGCCGGGCAGCACGTCGCGCAGCATGGACGCGTACGTCGCCCGCGCGATGGCGGCGACGGCCAGGACGTCGAGGTCCCCGCCGTCGAGCTCCGCCCGGGCCAGGCGCAGCAACAGCGCGTGCGCCAGGTCGGGGTTCTCGTCGAGATCGGCCAGGTCCATCGGGAGGAGCGCGTGGGAGCTCCCCATGGCCTCCGCCCCCAGCGCGAGCGCGAGCGGCGAGCCATCGGCCCAGCGCAGGAGCGCCCGGACCGTGTCCGGGTCCTCCAGCCCCTTCTGGCCGACGAGCAGCCGCGCCTCCTCGTCCCCGACCGGTCCCAGCTCCAGCACCGTGGTGACGTGCTCCCAGCCGTCGGCGAGCCACCCCGGCTCGGGCGGGCGCCGCCCCGCCACGACGACGACCGCTCCCTCCGGCAGCGTGGGCAGGACGCGCGAGCGCAGGTAGCCGCCCGCCGCGGTCATGCGCTCGTAGGTGTCGAAGACCAGGAGCGGGCGCTCGTGCCGGTCGACCTCGGCCAGCGCGGCCTCGAGCTGCCCCGGAACGGGCGCCAGGTCGCGGCCCTCGACGAGGACGGGGGTGTACCCGCGGCGCACGGCACGCCGGGCCACCTCGCGCAGGAGGGTGCTCTTGCCGATCCCGCCCGGGCCGTGGACGAAGACGACGGACGACTGCCCCGCGTCGTCGAGCAGCCGGTCGAAGACGCCCAGCTCGCCGGCGCGCCCGACGAACGTGTGCTCGTCGCGCCACGCCATGCGGTGGCCGAGGGTTCCTGGCATGGGCGGGTGGAGGGTTCCGAGCGGCGGGGGGTCGAGGGGGTGGTCCGCCGCCCTCCGCGCGGGAGGCGCGCCAGGCCGACGGGCGTCTGCATGATGACCATGAGCGGGCAACCGGGACAACCTGTCCGTCCTGCGCGCTCGACGCCGGACCAGCCTACCTGGCACGTCGGCGCTCATGGGCGTCAGCCCCTGGGCGCACGCCCTACGATCCGGGGGTGTCCGCGTCGCCGCTGTCCATCGCCCAGGTCACCCCGCACGCCTGGGAGTCCGGGCACGCGCTCAACGCGCTCGTCGACCGGACGAGCCGCGAGCTCGCCGCGCGGGGCCATCGCGTCCTGGTCATCGCGCCGTCGACCTCCACGGCGCAGGTGCGCGCCTCCCGGGCGAGCATCCGGGCCGGCGGTGACCTGTGGGCGGAGGCGCCGGACGGCGTGCGCGTGCTTGCCGTGGGGGAGGTCGTGCTGCCCGCGGCCACCGCCCGCCGCGCGGCCCTCCCGATCGACGTCGCCCGGACGGTCGAGGAGCTGCTGACCAGCGCGCCCCTGGACCTCTGCCACGTGCACGAGCCGTTCGCCCCGTCGCTCTCCTCCGCGGCGCTGCGCCACTCGCGCGCGCTGAACGTCGGGACCTTCCACCAGCCCACCGAGCGGGTGGTCAGCACCCAGGTCGCGCGGAAGCTCGTCGACCTCGTCTTCGGCCGGCTGGACGCGCGCCTGGCGAGCTTCCAGGCCACCGCGGACCTGCTGAACCGGCACTTCCCCGCCGCGTACGAGGTCCTCACGCCCGGGGCCGACGTCGCCGAGCGGACGGACGCTCGCTCCCCGGACGCGCCGGTCCGGATCGCGTTCGTGGACGACGAGGAGCGCGGGGCGCTGCGGCTGTTCCTGCGGGCCCTGCGGCGCCTGGACCCCGCGCTGCGCTTCGAGGTGACGGTGCTGAGCGACCGGGGCGCGTCGTCCTCGACCCCGCTGCGGGCCGATCTGCGCGAGCGCGTGCGCCACGTCGAGCGCAGCGGCCCCGACGGCATGGACGAGGCGACGCTGCTGGCGGGCGCCGAAGTCTGCGTGTTCGCCTCGGACGGGGCGGACCCGGCCCCGGCGGGCGTCTTGCGGGCGATCGCCGCGGGCGTCGTGCCGCTGTGCTCCTCGCTCGCGGTGTACGAGGAGGTCACGGGCGAGGGGGAGCACGGCCTGCTCTTCGCGACGGCCGAGCCGCAGACGTGCGCCGAGCAGCTCACGCGGCTGATCGCGGACCCGGCACTGCGGGAGCGGCTGCGGGCCGCGGGCGACCCCGTACGGGAGCAGCTCGGGTGGGGCCGGATGACGGACGCGCTCGAGGACGTCTACGCCCGGACCGTCGCGCGTCGCCACGACCCGGCCGGCGACCCCGTGGTCCGCGCCCGGCTGAAGGACCGCCCGCTGATCGACGTGGACCTCCACATGCACACCGACCACAGCGGGGACTGCGCCACGCCGGTCGAGGTCCTGCTGGCCACCGCTCGCGAGCAGGGGCTCGGCGCGATCGCCGTCACCGACCACAACGAGGTCTCCGGCGCGTTCGACGCCCAGGCCAAGGCCGCGGAGTACGGCATCAAGATCATCATCGGGGAGGAGGTGAAGACCGCCTCCCAGGGCGAGGTGATCGGCCTCTTCCTCACCGAGAAGATCCCGCGGGGGCTGACGCTGCAGGAGACGGTGGCGGAGATCAAGCGGCAGGGCGGCCTGGTCTACGTCCCGCACCCCTTCGACCGGATGCACTCGGTCCCGGACTACGAGCACCTGCTGGCGATCATCGACGACATCGACGCGATCGAGATCTACAACCCGCGCGTGGCGATCGGCTCCTTCAACGAGGAGGCCGAGCGCTTCGCCGCCAAGTACCGGATCATCGCGGGCGCCGGATCGGACTCCCACGTCGCGCAGGGGCTCGGATCCGTCCGCATCCGGATGCCCGACTTCGACGGTCCCTCGGAGTTCAAGGAGGCGCTGGCGCTGGCGGAGATCCAGACCAAGCCGTCCTCGCTGCTCTACGTCCAGGCACTGAAGTTCCTGGAGACCAAGGCGACGCCGGCCGGGGCCCGGAAAGCCCGGAAGGCCCGGCGGGTCGCCCGGGCCGAGAAGACGAAGGGCTCATAGCCCGGCGGCATCCGACGCGGTCGGGTACCGCTCCTCCTACAGTCGGACGCGGTGCAACCGCCCGCCCATCCGGCAACACCCGCTGCAGGGCAAGGGTGAGCGGGCCACCCCGTCGAATCCCTGGATCGCTGATGCCGACGACCGATGACGAGATCCGCGAGAAGTACCTGGAGCGGGCGATCCGCGAGCTGAACACGCTCACCCAGGAGCTGCAGGCGTGTCCGCACTGCCCGCGCGGGAACCTGATGCCCGTGCTCGGCTCGGGCCACCCGCAGGCGGACATCTTCCTGCTCAAGCACGCCCCGACCGCCTCGGAGATCGAGGAGGGCGTCGCCTTCTACGGCCGCTCGGGCACGGCGTTGATGAAGTCGCTCAAGCGCCTGCAGATCGACCCGCTCGCGGTGTACGGCACGCTCTGCGTCAAGTGCCCGGTGCCCGACACCGCGCTGGCCGACGAGGCGTGCATCGCCCGGGTCGCGCAGGAGCTCGCGATCGTGCAGCCGAAGATCGTCGTCGTCATGGGCGAGGACGCGCTGGGGTACCTGAACGAGCTGCAGATCCCGCTGGGGACGCCCGTCGAGGCGACGCCCGGGACCGTCCAGCGGCTGACGCCGTCGATCGAGGCGCTGTACGTCCCCGACATCGACGGGGCCCTGGACGAGGAGGACGCCAAGCGCGCGTTCTGGTCGGCGTTCAAGATGCTGGGCACGTGGTACGCGGACCTTCCCCCGTATTGACGCTGGCGCTGGCCGCGCTCGCGGTCGCGGAGTCGCTGGCGGCCCCGTCGCTGGGCGCCCTCGGCGCCGGCGGGGCAGGCGTCCGCGTC
>JAOPZU010000337.1 GCA_025963955.1 Solirubrobacterales bacterium | reverse complement strand
CGCAGGGGTGCCGGCAGTTCGCGGCGGGCGTGGCGCTGATCGCCACCCGCGCGCGGCGGCACGCCCTCCCGCACCTCGTCGTCCTGGCGCTCGGCACGAACGGCGGCGTGGACGCACGCGGGCTGGGCCGCGCGCTGCGCCTGGTCGGCCGGGGGCACGTCCTCGCGCTCGTGACCCCGCCGAACCAGGCGGCGACGCAGACGGCGATGCGGACCTTCGCGCGCCGCCACCCGGACCGCGTGCTGCTCATGGACTGGCAGCGGTACGCCGCCGGCCGGCCGCTCTTCGCCCCGGACGGGATCCATCCTACCCCGGCCGGCGCGCGGGTGCAGGCCGCCTTCATCGCCGGGCGGGCCGCCGGGGTCATCCGCCCGCCGTCGCTCACGCTGCACCCGCCGCGGCACCGCGCCGGGACCAAGGACTGCGGCACGCAGGTCCGCTTTGGCCACCAGCTCGCCGTGCGGGTCCTCCGGGGGCGTGACCGGATCGGCTGCGCCCGGGCGCGAGCGCTCGTCCGCCGGCCGCCGCTGCGCCCGATCCGCGGCTGGCGCTGGGCCGACTGGTCCACCCTGCCCGGGCCGTGGCTCGACGTCTACCGCCGCGCGGACGCGCGGATCGTCGTCGCGACGGCCGCACCCGAGCGCCGCCGCCCTCCGGCCGGTGGGGTAACCTCCGGGCCCTGAAGGACACCGAGGGGGGCTCGCGGACGCGGGCTGAGATAGCGCCCACCGACCCGGCGCCGACCCGTAGAACCTGTGGGGTAATGCCCGCGAAGGGAGACATGCCGTCACCGACCCGGGCACCCGAGGCGCCCGCCAGCGCAGGACCGGACGCCGTCGTGCTCGACGGGGTCACGCGGCGCTTCGGGACGGTGCTCGCCCTCCAGGACGTGACCCTGCGGGTCCGCCGGCGCGAGCTCGTCGCGCTCATCGGCCCGTCCGGCTGCGGCAAGTCGACGCTGCTGGATCTCGTGTGCGGGCTGCAGATCGCCGACGCGGGTCGCGTCGCGCTCCCCGACGGCGAGCGGACGGTGCTGATGCCGCAGGGCGACACGCTGCTGCCGTGGGCGGACGCGCTCGACAACGCGGCGCTGGCGCTGCGGGTGGCCGGGACACCGCGCCGGGAGGCCCGCGAACGGGCACGGGCCGAGCTCGACGCGCTCGGGCTCGGGGACTTCGCGCGGGCCCGGCCGGCGACGCTCAGCGGGGGCATGCGCCAGCGGATCGCGGTCGCCCGGACCCTGCTGTCCGGCGCCGGCGTCGTCTGCCTCGACGAGCCGTTCGGCGCGCTCGACGCGATCACGCGCGCCGAGGCCCAGCGGTGGCTGACGAGCACCCTGGCGCGCGAGCCGCGCACCGTCCTGCTGGTCACCCACGACACCGAGGAGGCCGCGCTGCTGGCCGACCGCATCGTCGTGCTGTCCGCCCGTCCGGGCCGGGTCGTGGCCGACATCGCCGTGCCCCTGGCCACCCCGCGCTCCGCGACCGACCCGGCGGTGCTCGCGGTCCGCGAGCGGGCGCTGGCCGCCCTCGGGGTGGACCGGTGATCGCGCCGCTGCTCGTCGTCCTGCTGCTGCTCGGCGGCTGGCAGGCCTTCACGGCGCTCGAGGACGTCGACGAGTTCCTGCTGCCCTCCCCCACCGACGTGCTCACCGCGCTGTGGGACGACCGCGGCCTGCTGTGGGACAACTTCCGCGTGACGGCGGGCGAGATGGGCCTCGGCCTGCTGATCGCGATGGTGGCCGGCGCGCTGCTCGCGCTGGCCCTGCACCGCTGGCAGCCGCTGCGCCGGGGGGTCTACCCGCTGCTCGTCGGGTCGCAGACCGTCCCCATCCCGATCTTCGCCCCGCTGCTGGCCGCGTGGCTCGGCTTCGACCTGACGCCGAAGCTCGTCATCGTCGCGCTCGTCTGCTTCTTCCCCGTCGTCGTGCCGACCCTCGACGCGCTCACCACCGCCGACGCGGGGCAGCGCAAGCTCATGCGCGGCCTCGGCGCGAGCCGCTGGCAGACCCTGCGCTTCGTGGAGGCGCCCGCGGCGCTGCCCGCGCTGTTCACCGGCGCGCGGCTGGCGATCGCCGTGGCCGCCATCGCGGCGTTCCTGGCCGAGACCGCGGGCTCCGAGTCCGGCCTCGGCCACCTGATCACCCAGTCCATCCCCCAGCTGGAGACGGCCCGCGCCTTCGCGGCCGTGCTCGTGCTGTCCCTCTTCTCCGTCACGCTCTACGGAGCCCTCGCGCTCGCCGAACGCCGGCTCGCGCCCTGGGCCCAGCTCCCGAAAGGACCCGTCCTGTGATCCGCCGTCCCCTCTCCGCGCTGCTGGTCTGCGCCGTGACCCTCGTCCTTGCCGCCTGCGGCGAGAAGCAGGACGACGTCGCCGCGACGCCGCGCATGCAGAAGGTCAGCCTCATGCTCGACTTCTTCCCGAACGCCGACCACGCGCCGATCTACGCCGCGATCGCGAACGGGTCGTTCCGGAAGGCCGGCCTCGACGTCACGATCCGCACGCCGGGTGACCCGTCCTCGCCGCTGAAGCTGCTCGCGGCCGGCCGCGTGGATCTGGCGATCTCCTACGAGCCGGACCTGCTGCTCGCCCGGGACAAGGGCGCGAAGCTCGTCGGCGTCGGCGCGCTCGTCGGCCAGCCGCTCACGTCGATCATCTCGCTGCCCAGCGGGAAGGTCGCGCGCCCCGCGGACCTGGCCGGCAAGACCGTCGGCACCGCGGGCATCCCCTACCAGGCGGCCTACCTGAAGACGATCCTCGACCGGGCGGGCGTCGACGCCGGGCGCGTGAAGAGCGTCGACGTCGGCTTCAACCTCGTCCCTCAGCTGCTCGGCAAGAAGGTCGACGCGATCCTCGGCGGCTTCTGGAACTACGAGGGCGTCCAGCTCGCCCGCGAGAAGAAGAACCCGCAGATCATCAAGGTCCAGGACGCGGGCGTGCCGACGTACGACGAGCTCGTGCTGGTGGCGACGGACAGGACCGTGCAGAAGCGCGGCGATCTGCTGCGGCGCGTGCTGCAGGCGCTGCAGTCCGGCGCCCGCGCGGTCCGGACGAACCCGGCGGCCGGGGTGGAGCCGCTCGTGGCGGCGTCGAAGGACCTCGACCCGGGCCTCCAGCTTGCTTCGGTCCGGGCGACGCTGCCCGCGTTCTTCCCGCCGAAGGACTCGCAGCCCTACGGCTGGCAGGACCCGGCCGAGTGGCAGGCGTTCGGCGAGTGGATGAAGACGAACGGCCTGCTCACCAACCCGCCGAACGCGGCCGCCTTCACCAACGAGTTCCTGCCGGGCGAGGGCGGCAAGCCGGCCGAGACGAGCCCGAACGAGGTGCAGAACACCCCGTAGGGCCTAGCCCACGGCGGACTTCAGCGTCGTCCCGGCGGCGCGCAGCGCGTGCGCGCCGGCGAGGGCCGACCACTCCTCGTACGGGGCGAAGAAGGCGCGGACCTCGTCCTCGGTCGCGCGCGGGGCGTACGGGTCCCCGCCGCCGCGCAGGCGACCGACGAGCTTGACGAAGGACAGGTCGCCGGCCGGGATCCGATCCAGCCGGCCCTGGCCGAGCGTGGCGAGGATGTCGAGCGTCCACGTGCCGATGCCCGGTATCGCGCGCAGGCGCCGCCAGCCGTGCTCGTGGTCGGGGTGGTGGAGATCGCCGCGACCGCGGGCGACCTCCCGCGCGCTGGGTACCTGGCTTTGCGCCCGGCCGCGGGAGAGGTCGCACGACTGCAGCCAG
>JAOPZU010000336.1 GCA_025963955.1 Solirubrobacterales bacterium | reverse complement strand
CGTACGGCGCGAGCACCGTCGGCGGCAGCAGGCGGCGCAGCGGATGCACACCCACGCGCTCCCCCGGGGCCGCGAACAGCGGCGCGGCGACCAGCGCCTCGGCGACGATGAGCACGCGCTCCTCCGGGAGCCACAGCGCGTCCTCCCTCCACACGGGCAGCTGCCACAGCGGCAGCACGTCGAACGGCAGCCCGGGGACGGTCCCGAGCGGGACGACGTGCAGCGGGACGCCCAGGCGCTCGGCAATGTGCGCGCAGTCGCGGGGGTGGCGGTCCAGCAGCTGCAGCACGCCCGCGGGCGTCCCGAGCTCCCGGACCGCGGCGTCGAGCCCGTCGCCGTCCGGCGGGTCGATGAGCCAGACGCCCCCGTCCGCCCGCACGGCGTGGCCGGCCCGCTGCATCCACGGGGGCGAGGGATGGGTCCAGCTGCGCGTGCACGTCGACGGCGCGACGAATTTCAGAGCGGCCATGGTCGCCAACCTACCCCGGCGCCGCGCTCCCGAAGAGCCTTCTCATGCGGAGGCCTCCGGACCCGGGGGTACTGTCGGGCGCGATGTCCGACGAGCCCTCCTTCGACCTCGACGCCGCCGGGCTGCGCGCCGATCAGGCGACGCTCGGGAGCAACGTCGAGGTCCTCGCGGCGAAGCTCGAGGAGGCGCTTCCCGGGGCCTGCGTCGTCAGCCGGCGCTCCAGGCGCCTGTTCTCCAAGGACAAGGTCGTGGAGTCGATCGAGGTCACCCTCGGCACCGTCCGGTACACGCTCGGCGTCGACGGCTCGCGCGTGGAGGCCACCCGTGCGCAGGAGGTCCGGGGCATCGTCATCAAGCGCGAGCCGCTACCCGTCGCGGCGTGGATCGCCGGCATCACGGACACGCTGCGCGAGCAGGCCGGGACCAGCGCCCAGGCCCGCGCCGCCCTCGAGCAGCTGCTGGCCTGATCGTGGGCTTCCTGGACAAGCTGCTCGGCTCCGGCAGCCCCGAGGAGGAGGCGGCGCAGGCCGCGCTCGAGGCCCGGCGGGAGCAGGACCTCGCACGGCTGGCCGCGGGCGGCATCCCCGTGGCCGCCGAGCAGCGCCTCGCCGAGCTCGCGGCCGGCAGCACGGGCTTCACCTCGAACCTCTCCGTCGGGGACTTCGCCCTCACGCGCCTGGAGGGCATCCGCCCGATCTGCCAGGTCATGGGCAGCTCCGTCTACAAGGTCGGCTGGCGGAGCTACCCGTGGGGCAGCAGCTACGGCAGCGGGTCGATCACGGAGCTCACGACCCTGTCGGCCGCGTGGAACGAGGCCAGGCGCCTGGCGCTCGGCCGCCTGGCGGAGGAGGCCCGCGTCAGCGGCGGCCACGCCGTCGTCGACGTCACCTTCACGACCCGTAGCCACGCCTTCCTGAGCGACGAGATCGAGATCGTCGTCATCGGGACGGCCGTCCACCTGCCCGAGGGCGGCCGCGAGGGCCCGCCCGTCCTGACGGACCTGTCGATGCCGGACTTCGTGCTCCTGCGCCGCGCGGGCTACGTCCCGGTCGGCGTGGCGACCGCGAGCGCCGTCTTCTACGTCCTGGCCTCCACGGAGACCCGCCGCATGACCACGGGCTGGCAGCGCTTGCAGCCCAACCGCGAGATCCCCGACTTCACGCAGGGCGTCTACACCGCGCGCGAGACCGCGCTCGGCCGCGTGAACGAGCAGGCGCAGGCCATGGGCGCCCACGGGCTGGTCGGCGTCCAGATCGACCACAAGGTCGAGATCCGCGAGTACGAGCAGAACGACACCAGCCGCGAGGACCTCATCGTGACGATGCACGTCCTCGGCACCGGCATCTACCAGCACGGCGAGCACCGCCAGCTCGAGCCCGAGTTGTACGTCCGACAGAACCGGAGACCCCGATGAGCCAGCCCTACGACCCGACCTCGCTGGAGGGCATCCCGTCCGCGGGCCGCGCGCGCCTGGAGCAGAACAAGCGCGGACTGTTCACGAGCGACCTCTCGGTGAGCGAGTTCCTGCTCGTGAAGGAGGCGGGCTTCGACCCGCTCGGCCTGGTCATCGGCTCCTCGATCTTCCACATCGGCTTCCAGCAGTCCTCGTGGAAGAAGAGCGAGGAGATGACCGTGCTCAGCGAGGCGATGTACAGCGCCCGCGAGCTCGCGATGACGCGCATGGAGGAGGAGGCGGACGCCCTCGGCGCGGACGGCATCGTTGGGGTGCGGCTGGACATCGGGCGCTACGACTGGGGTGAGCACATGGCGGAGTTCATCGCCATCGGCACCGCGATCAAGCACCGCGAGGGTGGACTGCACCGCGCGCCCAACGGCCGGCCGTTCACGAGCGACCTGAGCGGGCAGGACTTCTGGACGCTCCTGCGCTCGGGCCACCGGCCGGTCGGCATGGTGATGGGCTCCTGCGTCTACCACGTCGCCCACCGCGGGATGTTCCAGGCGATGAAGCAGTCCGGGCAGAACGTCGAGCTGCCGAACTTCACGCAGGCGCTCTACGACGCGCGGGAGCTCGCGATGGAGCGGATGCAGACCGAGGCGGAGGCGGTGCAGGCGGAGGGCATCGTCGGCGTGGAGCTCAAGGAGGGCAACCACGGCTGGGGTTCGCACGTCATCGAGTTCTTCGCCGTCGGCACGGCGATCGTCCCGTACGGCGAGGACCACACGATCACGCCGCCGGTGCCGGTCCTCGACCTCAGCTGAGCCTGACGTACCCTGCGTCCCATGGACTGGGACGCGCTGATCGCCGCCGACCGCGCGCACGTGTGGCACCCGTACGGGCCGATGCCCGGAACGACGGCCGCGCTGCCGGTGGTGGCGACGAGCGGCGTGCGGCTGACGCTGGCGGACGGGCGGGAGCTCATCGACGGCATGTCCTCGTGGTGGTGCGCGGTGCACGGCCACGGGCACCCCGCGATCGTCGGCGCGATCCAGGAGCAGGCCGCCCGCATGGCCCACGTGATGTTCGGCGGGCTGACGCACGAGGGCGCGATCGTGCTCGCGCAGCGCCTGGTGGAGATGACGCCGCCCGGCCTGGAGCACGTCTTCTTCGCGGACTCGGGGTCGGTGAGCGTCGAGGTCGCGATCAAGATGGTGCTGCAGGCCGCGCGCGCCGACGGGTCCACGAGCAGGACGCGGCTGATGACCGTCCGCGGCGGCTACCACGGGGACACGTTCGGCGCGATGTCCGTCTGTGACCCGATCGGCGGGATGCACTCGCTGTTCGCCGCCTCCCTCCCCCAGCACGTCTTCGCGCCCCGCCCGCCCGACGGCTTCGACGCGGGACTGGACCCGGAGTGGGCGGCGGCGGTGGACGACCTCGCGGCGCGGCACGCGCACGAGCTCGCCGCGGTCGTCGTCGAGCCGGTCGTGCAGGGGGCGGGCGGCATGCGCTTCCACTCCCCCGCGTGTGTGCGCCACCTGCGCGAGGTCTGCGACCGCCACGGCCTGCTGCTGGTGCTCGACGAGATCGCGACGGGCTTCGGACGCACGGGCGCGCTGTTCGCGGCCGAGCACGCGGGCGTCAGCCCGGACGTCATGTGCGTCGGCAAGGCGCTGACGGGCGGCGCGCTGACGCTGGCGGCGACGCTCTGCACGCCGGAGGTCGCCGCGCGCCTGGCCACCCCGTCGGCCGGCGGCGCGCTCATGCACGGCCCGACCTACATGGCCAACCCGCTGGCCTGCGCCGCTGCGCTGGCCTCCACCCAGCTGCTGCGGGACGGCGGCTGGCGGACGGACGTGCCGCGCGTGGAGGCCGGGCTGCGCGCCGGCCTGGAGCCCGCCCGTGCGCTGCCGGGCGTCACGGACGTCCGGATCCTGGGTGCGATCGGGGTCATCCAGCTCGACCGCCCGGTGGACATGGGCCGCGTGACGGCCGCGGCCGTCGCGCACGGCGTCTGGCTGCGCCCGTTCCGCGACCTGATCTACACGATGCCGCCGTACGTCAGCACCGACGCGGACGTCGCGCGGATCACCGCCGCGGCGGTGGCCGCCGCGGAGGCGATGGCGGACGCCCCGGCGCCCGCCTGAGCGGCCGCGCCCTCCCCCACGCCCACGCGGCGGAAAGCGGAGGGCCATGACCGGTCCCCCGCCCGCTGCCGCGACCCCTGCCCGCCGCCCCCGCCTACTTCTCCGGGTTGCCCCGGTAGACCGTGAACGGCCCCCCCGGCTTGCCGCCGACGACGCGCAGGGGCTTGCCGCCGGTCGCGTGGCGGTAGTCGATCCGCAGGCGCTCGCCGATCTTGCCGCCCTTCAGCAGGATCGGGTCGGTCAGCCACTGCGCCTGGCCGCTGGCCTTCTCGCGGACCATCGTCACCGCGTAGAGCGACTTGCCGCCGAGGCCGTCGGAGGCCTTGCTCGGCTTGGTCCCCTCCGTGCTCAGCTCGTAGCGGCCGCCCTGCTGGTCGATGGTGAACCCGATCCGCGAGCCGGCGCTGAAGCCGAGCGCGGTGACGCCCAGCACGTAGTAGCCGCCGCCCTTAGTGACGTCGCCGTCCTCCAGCGTCGCGTAGAGGTCGGGGGAGGTCGTGCTGCTCGGGTCCGTCTCGTAGGTCAATCCCAGGCCGCTGCCGAGGAACTCGATGTAGTCCGTCTGGCCGGGCTTCAGCTTGATCGAGTCGACCTCGATCGCCAGGCCGGCGCCGCTGAGCGTCACGTTCGCGGTGACCTTCTTCGTCAGCTCCGAGCCGTCGACCGACACCGCCATCGGCAGGCCGACGGGCGTGCGGTAGGCCGGCTCGGGCGTCTCCTCCCAGTTCTGCACGGCGAGGTTGCGCTCGAGCTCGACCCCCGGGATGTCGTTGATGAGCTTGCCCCCGACGATGCCGGTCTGGCGTCCCTTCTCGTCTGTGAGGATCAGGTGCGGGTGGTTCTTGCGTCCGCTGTGCAGGCGGATCTCGTTGAAGTCCTTGACCGCGCCGAGCGCGCCGACCGTGCTGTCAGTGTTTGGCTGCGGGTCCGTGGCGCCGGCGTTGCCGTCCTTGCAGAACGGGCACGGCTGGTACTCCTCGCCCGGCGAGGTCGGGTAGAGCGAGAGGGACTGGGTGTCCGCGTCGCCCTCGTAGACCTCGGTGAGGTCCTTCGGGTTCGTGCCGCCGACGTAGTGCCAGGAGTTCGCTTGGGTGTCGATGTCGACCTTGCGGATGATCCCCGGGAAGTTGTTGTCGTAGACGAGGATCTCCTTCGTCCCGTCGCCCTTGTCCTCCACGGCGAACGGCGTGATCGCGTGGCCGCCGCCGCCGTCGGCGCGGAAGATCGCGAGCGTGTACTGCTCCTTGCCGGAGTTCAGCGCCGCCTCGAGCTTCGCGAGGACCGCGGTCGGCGTCCCCTCGACGACCTTCGCCTGGATGCCGGGGAGGTTCTGGTAGGTCCAGCTCTCGGCGATGAGCGACTGCAGGTCGGTGTTGCCCTGGATGGGCAGCGCGACGGGCTGCGACGCGCCGTAGTCCTTCGCCTTGACGGCCTTGGTGAACATCCGCAGCGCCGTCACCGAGAAGCCCATGCAGTGCCCACCGGACATTGCCTCGTTCTGCGTCTCCATCCACTTCGCCGCCAACGGGGAGAGCACGCACGAGGTGCCGGTCCCCCGGACGCACACGCCCTCGCCGAAGATGTCCTCGACCTCGTAGGGCGTCATGTTCTCGGGGTCGACGTCGTTGCCGTAGTTCTCGAA
>JAOPZU010000314.1 GCA_025963955.1 Solirubrobacterales bacterium | reverse complement strand
GCGCCCGCCGCGCCCGCCGCGCCCGCCGCCGAGACGCCGCCGGCCGATCGTCCGCAGAGCCCGCTCCGCCTGGTGCCCGACCCCGAGCCGGAGCGCGTGGTCCCGCTGCGCCCCGAGGAGGATGGGGACGACCGCGAGCCCGGGTCCGAGCCCGACCCGCCGCTCGTCGCCGAGCAGGCGCCGATGGACGGCGAGCGCGCCGTCGCCGTCCTCACGGCGACGCTCGACGATCTTGGGGCGGCCCACCGCCGCCCCTTCAGCCACGGCTGAGCGCACCCTCGGCCAGGGCCAGCAGCAGCCACGTGACGACACGCTCCGGCTGCTCGTCCACGATGAAGTGCCCGCAGTCCGGCACGTCCGTGATCCGCACGTCGTCCGCGTGGTCCGGGAAGGAGTCCAGCAGCGAGCGGTGGATCGCGATGTCGTCGAGGCCGAAGAGGACGCGCACCGGCACGCTCAGCCGCTGCCCGTCGTAGCGGCCGCGCAGCAGCGCGGGCAGCTCACGGGTCACGAACGTCCGGTAGACCTTCGACCCGGCCTCCGCGCGGTCCGGCTCACGGTAGGCCTCCCGGAACTCCGCGACGGACGCGGCCGGCATCCCGCCGCGGCGCATCACGAACCACAGCAGGGGCGAGCGGTGCACGAGCGGGCCGAGCCCCGGGGCGCCGACCGTCGGCTGGTAGAGCAGCTTGTACGCCCGCGCCCCGACCCTCCGCGCGTCCGACCACACCGGCGGGATGTTGAGTAGCAGCAGCCGGCGCACCCGCTCCGGCGCCCGCAGCGCGATCAACTGCGCCGTCCAGCCGCCCCAGTCGTGCCCGACCAGGTCGCACTCCGCGACCCCGAGCGCGTCCAGCAGCGCCAGGACATCCGTCGCGAACTGCTCCTTGTCGTAGCCCGAGGCGGTCACCTCCGACCAGCCGAACCCCCGCAGGTCCGGCGCCAGCACCCGGTACCCGGCGTCCGCGAGCGGCCCGATCACCTGGTGCCACAGCCACCAGTGCTGGGGCCATCCGTGGAGCAGGACGACCACCGGACCGTCGGCGGGCCCGGCGCTCCCGACGTGCGTCCGCAGGCCTCCGGCGTCGACGAAATCGTGGCTCACGCCGTCACAGGGCGGAAATGCGCGCATCGCAATAGCATCCCGCACCGTCATGACCACGCGCCAGAAGCCGCCCGCGACGTTCGACGAGAAAGTCGCCCAGCTGGTCGACCTGCGGGAGCAGGCCGCCCACTCCAGCCCGGAGGCCGAGGAGAAGCAGCACGCGAAGGGCAAGTACACCGCCCGCGAGCGCATCGAGAAGCTGCTGGATCCCGGGACCTTCAACGAGCTCGACACGTTCGTCCGCCACCGCACCCATGACTTCGACATGCAGAAGTCGCGCGCCTGGGGCGACGCCGTCGTCACCGGCTACGGCGAGATCGACGGTCGCAAGGTCTGCGTCTTCAGCCAGGACTTCACCGTCTTCGGCGGCTCCCTCGGCGAGGTCATGGCCGAGAAGATGTGCAAGGTCATGGACCTCGCCGCGCGGATCGGCTGCCCGGTCATCGGCATCAACGACTCGGGCGGCGCCCGGATCCAGGAGGGCGTCGTGTCCCTCGGCGCCTACGGGGACGTGTTCACTCGCAACGTGAACTGCTCCGGCGTGATCCCGCAGGTCTCGCTCATCATGGGCCCGTGCGCCGGCGGCGCCGTCTACTCGCCCGCGATCACCGACTTCATCTTCATGGTGAAGGAGACCTCGCACATGTTCATCACGGGGCCCGACGTCATCAAGACGGTGACGGGCGAGGAGGTCGACTTCGAGACCCTCGGCGGCGCGATGACGCACAACTCCAAGTCGGGCGTCGCGCACCTCGCGGCCGACGACGAGGACCAGGTCATCGAGGACACGCGCTACCTCATGTCCTTCCTGCCGTCGAACAACCTGCAGACCCCCCCGCGTGTGGACCCGACGGACGACCGCGACCGGCAGGACCCCGAGCTCGACGACGCGGTCCCGGACAACCCGAACAAGCCGTACGACATGCGCAAGGTGATCAAGCTCACCGTCGACGACGGGGAGTTCTTCGAGATCCACGAGCACTGGGCCAAGAACATCGTCTGCGGCTTCAGCCGCCTGGACGGACACGCGGTCGGCGTCGTCGGCAACCAGCCGGCGCACATGGCCGGCGTCCTCGACATCGACGCGTCGGCGAAGGCCGCGCGCTTCGTCCGCACCTGCGACGCCTTCAACATCCCGATCATCATGTTCACCGACGTGCCCGGCTTCCTGCCCGGCACCTCGCAGGAGTGGGGCGGCATCATCCGCCACGGCGCGAAGCTGCTCTACGCGATCACGGAGGCGACCGTCCCGAAGATCACGGTCATCACGCGGAAGGCCTACGGCGGCGCGTACGACGTCATGGGGTCCAAGCACCTCGGCATGGACTTCAACTTCGCGTGGCCCCAGGCCGAGGTCGCCGTGATGGGGGCCGAGGGCGCGGTCAACATCATCTACCGCCGCGACATCGCCGGGTCCCCGACGCCGGACGAGCGCCGGACGAAGCTGATGGAGGACTACAAGGCGCGCTTCGCCAACCCGTACGTCGCGGCCGAGCGCGGCTACATCGACGACGTGATCCTGCCCCGCGAGACGCGCGGCAAGCTCATCGGCGCCCTTGAGATGCTCCTCACCAAGCGGGAGCCGGGCCCGAAGCGCAAGCACGGCAACATCCCGCTGTAGGACGGAGGGACCAGGCGGACGGACGGCTCGCACATCCGTCCGCCCCCGCACCGCCTCACCCGCGGCCGGGTCGCAGCGGATAGCGTCGCCCTGTCCCCACCCGCAGCGCAGGAGGTCCCACATGTCCGGCCGTCCCCTCACCCGCCGCCGCCTGCTCACCGGCGCGGCCGCGGGCGCCGGCGCGATCGTCCTGGCGCCGCAGTCGTTCGCCCTCGGTCTCGCCTCCGCCAAGCCCGCGCCGCTGTTCCGCGGTGGCCGCTTCGCGGACGGCGTGGTCTCGGGTGACCCGAGCGCCGCCGGCATCACGCTGTGGACCCGCCTGGACGGCGTCGAGGGCGCCGGCCGCGTCGAGCTGGAGGTCGCGACGGACAAGGCCTTCCGCCGGGTCGTCCAGCGCACGCAGATCGCCACGAGCGACAAGATCAACCACACGGTCAAGGCCCGCGTGGCCAGGCTCAAGCCCCACGAGGAGTACTTCTACCGCTTCTCCACGAGGCTGGGCGAGTCCCGTGTCGGTCGCTTCCGCACCGCCCCGCCCGCCGGCTCGACTGCGCCGGTGAACTTCGCCTTCTTCTCCTGCCAGGACTACACGCACGGCTACTACAACGCCCACGAGCTGATGGCCCAGGGCGACTACGACTTCGTCGTCTGCCTCGGCGACTACATCTACGCCGAGGCCTACCACGCGGTGGGCCAGGACGCGAGCGGGCTGAAAACCGGGGTGCGCAACGACCCGATCGGCCGGTCGGGCCCGAACCCCAGCATCGTGCGCGAGGCGCTGACCCTGCAGGACTACCGCGAGAAGTACTCCCTGTACCGCTCCGACAAGGCGCTGCAGCAGGTCCACGCGAACTTCCCGATGGTCATGCTGTGGGACGACCACGAGGTCCAGGACAACTACGCCGGCGGTGCGGCGAACGGCGGCCTGCCGGCGGTCAAGCGCTTCTCGGCCCGGCGGAAGGCCGCGGCCTACCAGGCGTTCTTCGAATCCATGCCGGCCTTCGCGGGCCCCAAGCAGGACCGCCTCTACCGTTCGCTGAGGTTCGGTAACACGGTCGAGCTCATCGTGATGGACCAGCGCCGCTACCGCGCCGACCAGCCGTGCGGCGACGCGGTCGCGCCGGCCTGTGCTGACTTCGAGCAGCCGCGTACGTTCCTCGGCAGGGCGCAGATGGACTGGGTCAAGACGCGCCTGTCCACCTCCAAGGCGGCGTGGAAGATCCTCGCCAACGAGGTGACGATCATGCCGACGAAGGTCCTCGGCGACTCCTTCTACACGTTCGACAGCTGGCAGGGCTACCCGCAGGAGCGGACCGAGCTGCTGACCCACATCCGGGACAAGGCGATCAAGGACGTCGTCTTCATCACGGGCGACATCCACACGTTCATCACCGGCGACGTGCGCCCGTCGATGGACGCGAAGGAGAACAGCCCGAGCGTCGCGGTCGAGTTCGTCGGCGGGTCGATCACCTCGCAGTCGCTCGGCGAGACCGACCTGGACGCCGGCGCCGGCACGAAGATCCCCGGCAACGACGCGCACCCGGCGACGCCGCCCGCGATCATCGACGCACTGCGCGGCGTCAACCCGTGGGTCGACCAGGCCGACTTCGACCACCACGGCTTCGGTGCGATCAGCGCCGATGCCGGCGGCCTGACGTGCGAGCTCGTCCGCCTGCAGACGATCAAGAAGAAGTCACGGGCGATCCTCCCGACGGCGGACCTCACCTACACGCTCAAGCGGGGCCAGACGTCCGTGAAGGGGACGCACGGCCCGGCGGCCTGAGGCGGCCTCCCCTACCGGCCGACGATGCGGTCCATGACGCGCGACGCCGCCGCGCGCACGGGCTGCCCGACGATGTACAGGCCCTGCCGGGCGACCGAGCTGGCCTGGCGGACCACGAGCTCCCCGGTCGTCGGCTCGAAACGCTGGTGCAGGTGCTGCGCCAGGTCGTCCCGGAGGTGGTCGTGGTCCTCCGGCGTCAGCAGCAGCCGCTCGCGGGCGGGCAGCTGGCCCTCCCAGAACAGGCCCTGGCGCTCGTCCGCGACCGTCATGCGCTCCTGCCAACGGGAGGAGATGCGCAGCGCCCAGTCGTGGTGGATGGCGTGCGACTTGTGGACGAAGACGAGCTCACCGCCCTCCATCTGCACGAACCAGCGGCGGTGCGCGAGGCCCAGGTGCTGGCCGCCGGCGTCGTCCCCCTCGTGCTGGAGCAGCTCCGCCACGATCGTCGGGACCTCGACGTAGCCGGCGCGCGCCACGCGCGTCAGCTCCTGGCAGACCCAGATCGGGTCGCGCACGTCGGCGAGCGTCATGACGCAGACGGCGAAGTCGAACTGGCCGTCCCGGAACGGCCACGGCTCGCGGGCGCACATGTCGCGCGTGACCCACGTCCGTGCGCTGAAGCGCTCCCGGATCTCGCCGTGACTGCCGTCGGGCCCGCGGGTGTCGTACGGCTGCGCGTCCAGGACGTGGTCCGCGCGGTTCAGGGGGCTCGCCCAGCCGCCCACGTCGAGCACCAGCGCGTCCTCCGGGACGACCTGGTCGATGCGCTCGAGTGCGGCAGGCAGCATGCACCGCCAGGGTACCCGTCGCGGAGCCCGTGCAGAACCGCCATGAGTGAACGCGCTCGTCGTCGAGGACCCCTCAGAGCCGGACGGTCTGCGCCTCCACGCCACCGGCCCGGAAGACGCCGAGCGCGGCGGCAGCGATCGCCAGGTCCTGGATCGCCAGGCCCGTCGAGTCGAACAGCGTCACGGCCTCCGGCCCGCGTCGCCCGGTCGCCTCCCCGGCGAGGACCGCGCCGAGGTCGGTCACCTGCTCGCGCTGGATGAGCCCGGCCTCGAAGGCACCCGTGAGCTCGCCGCCGTGCGAGGCCTGGGCCCACTCGTCGCAGAAGAGCGCGCACGAGGCGACGACGCCGGTGGTCGCCTCCGCCTTGCCGGGACCGTCCGCACCGAGCATGTTGAGGTGGCGGCCGGGCTTGAGGTCACCCAGGTCCACCACCACCTCGAAGCCCGGCGTGACGCAGCAGATGACGTCGCAGGCCAGGGCGTCCGTGCGGCTGCCGGCGGTCCAGCCCAGCTCCCGTGCGAGCGCCTCGGCGACCTCGGGCCGCGGGTCGTGGCAGATCCCGGGGCCGTAGCCCGCGGTCGCCATGCACCGCGCGACCCACGCGCCGTGCTCTCCGCAGCCGACGATGCCGACCGTGCGCGCGTCCGGCGCGGCGAGGGCCTGGGCGGCGATCGCCGCGACCGCCCCCGTGCGCAGGGCGGTGACCGCACCGGCGTCCAGCATCATCAGCGGCTCGCTCGTGCGCGCGTCGTTGACGATCACGACGCCCATGACCGACGGCAGGCCGCGGGCGGCGTTCGACGGCCACGACGAGATCCACTTGAGGATCGCGAGGTCCCCGCCGCGGGCGGGCATCGCGCGGAAGTCGCCGTGCGGCGGGACCTGGAGGTAGACCTTGCTCGGCATGACCCACTCGCCGCGGTGGTGGGCGAGGAACGCCTCGCGGACGACCTCGATCGCGACGGCGGGGGTGACCGCGGCGAGCACGGCCGCGCGGTCGAGGACGTGGAGTTCGGGCACGCCGTGGCATGATGCCGGACGTGCCGACCGACCGCCCGCAGGTGCAGCTGAGCGTGCCGAGCGCCGCCTCCGACCACGAGGCCGCCGCGATCGTCGCGGCCGTCGAGCAGTTCCTCCGCGAGACGACCGTCTTCGCGGCGCCCGCCGCCACCCGGCAGGACCCGTGGCTGCGCGCCGCTCTGCTCGAGCAGACCGGCCGCGAGCCGGACGGGCCCACCGAGTGGGGCGACGCGCACCCCTGGTAGGAATCCACCGCTGGCGATGAGCGCCAACGCGCCACCTCTGGCGCGTTCCTGTCGAAAGCGCGCCGCGCCCGCGTCATCCGAGCGACCACGGCCCGCGCGCAACCGGCGCGCCGGCCATCCGACTCCCCAGAGGCCGACCATGCACTACATGCTGCTCATCTACACCGACCCGGACGACGCGCCGCAGGTGGCGTCCGAGACCGAGGGCCGGGCGATGATGAAGGGTTGGTTCGACTACACAACCGCGCTGCACGAGGCCGGCGTGCACGTCGCAGGCGACGCGCTGCACCCGGCGGACACCGCGTCCACCGTGCGCGTCCGGAGCGGCGAGCGCCTCGTCACCGACGGCCCGTTCGCAGAGACCAAGGAGTGGCTCGGCGGCTACTACGTCATCGACGTGCCGGATCTCGACGCGGCGCTCGACTGGGCCGCCCGGATGCCGAACATCGCCTACGGCTCCGTCGAGGTCCGCCCGCTGATGGTCTTCGCGGAGCAGCCCGCCTGACCGGCGGCCGCATGGTGGGCGACGCCGCGGCCGCGCTGGAGCGGGCCGCCCGCGAGGAGGGCGGCCGCGTCCTGGCGACGCTGATCCGGCACCTCGGCGGGGACTTCGCCCTGGCCGAGGACGCGCTGCAGGACGCCTACGCGGACGCGGCGCTCGCCTGGCCGCGGGACGGCGTGCCGGCCGTTCCCGCCGCCTGGCTGACCACCGCGGCCC
>JAOPZU010000277.1 GCA_025963955.1 Solirubrobacterales bacterium | reverse complement strand
CATCGGGCGCTACGCGGTGCACCCCCGGCACGGCGCGCAGCTCACGGTCCGCGCCCTGCGGGCCGCCGCGCCCGGGAGCTACGACCTCGAGGCGCTGTGCGAGGGGCCGCCGCAGCCCGTCCCGGCGCTCGTGTCCGACCTGCGCGCGCTCGTCGCGAGCGTCCGCAGCGCACCCCTCCGCGCCCTGCTGGACCGGCTGCTCGGGGAGGACGCGCCGCTGTGGCCGCGCTTCCGCGACGCGCCCGCCGCCAAGCGCTACCACCAGGCCTACCGCCATGGGCTGCTGGAGCACTCGGTCACCGTCGCGCAGGCGGTCAGCGCCATCAGCGCGACCTTCCCGGGGATCGACCGCGACCTCGCCGTCACGGGCGCCCTGCTCCACGACATCGGCAAGGTCGAGGCGTACACGAGCGACCCGTTCGCCATCGACATGACCGACGCCGGCCGGCTCGTGGGCGAGATCCCGCTCGGCTACTACCGCGTCCGCCGCGAGATCGAGAGCCTGCCGGGCTTCCCGGCGGACGTGGCCCAGGCCCTGCTGCACATCGTCCTCAGCCACCACGGCAAGCTCGAGCACGGCTCGCCCGTCCTGCCCGCCACCCGCGAGGCCACGCTCGTGCACTTCGTGGACAACCTCGGCGGGCGCCTCGGCGCCTATGACCGGCTGGAGCGCTCGTTGCCCGCGGGCGCCGACTGGTCCGCCTTCGACACCGTGGTCGGCGGCGGGGCGTACTTCGGCTTCCGGCCGCAGGCGGACGCCTCCGAGGTCCTCGCCGACCCCGCGCTAAGCGCCCCGGCGCCGGCGCCGGTCGTCGTGCCCGAGGTGGCGCCCGTGCCGGTCGCCTCCCACGCCGCCTGAGCACCCGGGACCGGCTAGGCCTTGGGCCCCATCCGTCCTTCGCGCTCCGCGTCGAGGATCGCGCGCATGTCCCGCGCGCCCTGCGCGAGCCGCGCGAGGTAGTCGGCGCGCTCCTCAGGCGACAGCGCGTCGCCGCGCCGCAGGATCAGATCGGCGAACCCGCCGACGATGGTCAGCGGCGTTCGCAGGTCGTGGACGAGGCGGACCAGCCGCTCCTCCGGGTCCTGCGGCCAGTCGTCCTCAGTCGAGATCGTGCTCATCGAGCGTCCCGAGGGCGATCTCGCCGCGCTCGAGGGCCATCGCGATCGCGTGGACGCGATTGCGGGCCTGCAGCTTGCGGATGACGTTGCGGACGTGGGTCCTGACGGTTTCCACGGAGACCGAGATCTGGTCCCCGATCTTCTCCGCGGTGAGCCCCTCGGCCATCAGGTGCATGATCTCGCGCTCGCGGGGCGACAGCTGGGGGACGCTCGAGGTCGCGCGCGGGGAGAGCAGGATGCGGTCCAGACGCGGGTCGACGTACGAGCCGCCGGCGGCCACGCGCTCGATCGCGGACACGAGCTCCTCCATCGACCCCGCCTTCAGCGCGTACCCGCGGGCGCCGGAGTCCAGGCCGGTGTAGAGCAGCTCGGCGTCCGCATCGCCCGTGTAGAGCATCACCCCGAGATCCGGCCGGACGGCCAGCAGGTCGCGGCACAGGTCGATGCCGCTGCCGTCGGGCAGGCGGATGTCGACGATGGCGACGTCCGGGTCGGCGTGGACGACGAGATCCATCCCGGCCGCCACGTTGCCCGCGGCGCCGACGACCGAGAGCCCGTGCGCCCCGAGCAGGGCGACGAGACCCTCGCGGAGGGCCTCGTGGTCGTCGACGATCACGAGCTTGGTCATCAACGCCAACCGTACCGGCCCGGGGCGGCGGGCGACCGATTGCCGCAAAGAGCGGCGAAAGGCCGCGCAAGCGCCGGCGCGACCCCCCGCGGCCACCCCGCGGCCCGGGCGGCCCGACTATCGTGCGCCGGGAATGGCGAAGGACACCGAGAAGCTCATCCGTCAGCTCTCGCTCATCTCGTACCTGATGGCAGAGCGCCGGCCAGTGACCGCACTGGAGATCCGCCGGGACGTCGAGGGCTACAGCGGGATGAACGAGGACGCCTTCGCGCGCCGGTTCTACGCCGACCGCGCGGAGCTCGACTCGTTGGGCATCCAGCTCACGGTCGAGCGGCCGATCGACGGCATCGCCGAGCAGGAGAACTACTCGCTGCGGCCGGAGAACTTCCACCTGCCGCCCATCGCCTTCACCGACGGGGAGCTCGCGTCGCTGCAGACGTCGCTCACCCTGCTCGACGGCGAGTTCGCCTACGCCGAGCCGCTGCGCCTGGCCCTGCAGCAGATCACGTGGGGCCGCCCGTCCCCGCTGACCGCGCCCGAGCAGCGGTCGATCGCCCTCGGCATCACCGGCAGTGCCGGCGGGCACGACCTCTCCCAGCGCCTGGCGAAGGTCGAGACCGCGATCTTCCGCGGCAAGACGATCACGTTCGACTACTACACGATGCAGCGCGACGACACGGGTGCGCGCAAGGTCGACCCCTACCACCTGCTGTTCCAGGGCGGGCAGTTCTACCTACTCGGGCACTCGCACGAGCGCGGCGCTTTGCGCGTCTTCCGGCTCTCGCGCATGCGCGGCAAGGTCGCCTACGCGACCAAGGCGGAGCACGACTTCAAGCGCCCGGACACGAGCGTCTTCGATCCGCGGGACTACGCGAACCGCGCCGAGTGGCAGTTCGGCGACGCCGTCGACACCGCCCGCATCTGGATCTCCGACCGCATCGCCTGGCAGGTCGAGCGGCACTACGGGCGCTACGGCTCGGTCGCCCCCGCGCAGGCCGGCGAGGGCCCGGGCCCCGGCATCGTCTTCAGCACGGCGTACGCGAACACGCGGCAGCTCGCCGCGTGGGTCCTGCGCCTCGGCGAGCACGCGGCGGTCCTGGAGCCCGCTCCGCTGCGCGAGGACGCCGCCGCCCGCGTCCAGCTGCTGCGCGAGCGGCACAGCGGCCCGCTCACCCTCGCGGCCGTGCGCCCCGGCGTGGCCGAGGCCGACGCCGAGGCCCGCGCGAACGGGGCCGCCGGGAACGAGACGCGCCGCGAGGCCGCCATTCGGCCCGAGCGCTTCGCCCGCCTGGTGACGCTGGCGTCGATCCTCATCGAGGCCGGCCGCGCGGGCGAGCGCCTGCAGCTCGCCGAGGTCCTCGAGCGCCTGCAGATCACGGACGCCGAGCTGCGCGAGGACGTCAACGTCCTCAACGTCGTGAACTTCGGCGGCGGCTCCTACGTCCTCTACGCCGAGGTCCACGACGACGGCACCATCGAGGTGGACCCCGAGCCCTACTCGGACAACTTCGCGCGCCCCGCCCGGCTGCTGCCCGTCGAGGCCAAGGCGCTCGTCGCCGCGATCGACCTGATCGGCGACCACCTGCCGGAGGGGACGCTGGAGAGCGCCCGCGAGAAGATCGTCGCGGCGCTCGGCGCCGACCCGATGGAGCAGGGGCTGCACGTCGCGAAGTCGGGCGGGGACGACGCCGCGATCGCGCGCGCCGCGTCCCAGGGGATCCGCGACCGCGTGCTCGTGAACATCGAGTACTACAAGGCCAACGAGGACCAGTTCTCCGAGCGCCTGATCGAGCCGTACGCCCTGATCAACGGGCGCGAGGGCTGGTACGTCGCCGCCTACGACCCGGCGAAGGAGGACGTGCGCCACTTCCGCCTGGACCGCATCAAGACGGCGACGGTCACCGACACGCCCTACGAGCCGCGGCCGCAGACCGATCCGGCCCGCGACGTGGAGGGGTGGCCGCGGACGGGCGAGGTGCCCGCCTCCCGCAGCGCCCGCGTGTGGGTCTCCCCCGAGCGTGCCCGCTGGGCGCGCGAGGAGCGCCACGTCGCGCAGGAGCTCGAGGACGGCTCGATCATCGTCGAGCTGAGCTTCGCCGGAACGGACTGGCTGGTCCGCGAGGTGCTGATGGAGGCCGGGGACGCCGCCATCGTCGAGCCGCAGGACGCCCGCGAGGCCGTGCTGACGGCCATCGCCCGCCTGGACTGAGAGCCCCGGGCGGGGCCGTTCGCTGCCGCCGAAGGACGCTGCTGGCCGCGATCGCAGCATGAATTCTTTCGTCCAGTCCGCGGAACTCCCGCATACCCAGGGTGTGATTGGGGCATAGGTCTGGTCGCACCACGCGACCGCCGGTCCCGGGGCAGGGGCACACCAATAAAGGGGAATCACACATGAAGTCTTCCGACCGGACCGGGCGCACGCGCCCGTCCGTCTCTCGTCCGATGCTGCGCGCCGGGCTGATCGCCGTCGTGGGGGCCGGCTCACTCGCTGCCGCCGGCAGCGCCCAGGCCGCCACCGCCACCGCGACCTGGACCTGCAGCGCCGACGCCGTCGTGGCGTCCGTCGCGGGCATGAGCCCGCTTGATCCGATCGCCGCTTCGCGCGTCCCGTGCTCCGACCAGAGCGTCGGGCTGCCGAACACCACGAACGCGATCGGCCTGGCGCCGAGCATCAACGCCCGCACGGCCTACGCGATCACCACCGCCAAGCCGCCGGCCGGCAAGCCGATCGCCCAGACCGTGACCGGCGCCGCCGGCATCGAGGGCCTGAGCCTGAGCCCCGGCAGCGGCACCGTCATCATCGGCGTCGACGCCGCGCAGTCCTCGGCCTCCGCCAGCTGCGCGGGTGGCAACCCGGTCCTCACGGGCGTGAGCCAGGTGACCGGGCTGACCATCAACGGGCAGAAGGTGACGCTCGACGGCCCGCTGACCACGCTGACCGACGCCATCTCCGGCTCGCCGCTGGGCGGCGTCGTCTCCGTGAAGCTCAACGAGCAGGTCAAGACGGGCGACACCCTGGTGCAGCGCGCCGCGCACATCAAGATCCTGTCCGCCGCCGGCACCTCGCCCGTGGCCGACGTCATCATCGCGCAGTCCACCGTGAGCTCCGCCAGCGCGTGTGACCCGAACGCGACGAACAACACCGATCCGAACTCCGGCTCCGGCTCCGGGAGCGGCACCGGCTCCGGGAGCGGCACCGGGAGCGGCTCCGGCTCCGGCACCGCCGGCTCCGGCGGGAACGGCACCGCGGTGTCCAGCTCCGTGTGCCCGGCCGGCTCGACGCTCGACACCGCCCGGACCGTCTGCATCATCTCGGCCTCCAAGTCCGGCGGCCAGGGCGAGATCATCATCGGCCGGCCGTTCACCGGGCCCTCCGGTGGCACCGTCCTCTCGCTGATCAACGCGCGCAAGAAGTACAAGAGCGTCTGCCTGACGGGCAAGGGGCCGAAGTACGCGATCGTCGGGACGAACGGCGCCAACCGCATCACGGGGCGCAACACGGGTGACCGCATCCTGGCCCTGGGCGGCAACGACCAGGTCGACGGCGGGCGCGGCGACGACTGCATCGACGGCGGCTCCGGCCGGGACAACCTCGCGGGCGGCATCGGCAACGACCGCGTGTACGGCACCTCCGGCGGGGACGCGCTCAACGGCGGCCCCGGCAAGGACTACCTCAGCGGTGGCACGGGGAACGACTCGATGAACGCGTCCTTCGGCACGGACACCGTCCGCGGCGGCTCCGGCGTGGACTTCGTCAACGTCGCGACGGCCGGGCCGGCGGCCAACGTCGACTGCGGCTCGGGCCGCGACAAGGTCCGCTTCAACAAGAACGAGGCGCGCCACGTGAAGAACTGCGAGACGCGCTACATGCTGAACGACTGAGGACCGCGCGACCGGGCCGCGACTGGCGGTCGCGGCCCGGTGTGCGCATACTGCAGCGAAGCTGCTCCGTCCCTCGCGACGGGGCCCCAGGGCGCGGCCGGGAGTCCGCGTCGGGAATCACTTACGGAGGAGCACCGCACATGCCGGGCAGGGGAATCAGCAGGATCGGCGTGGCGCTCGGCGCCATCGCCCTCACGGGGGCCGTCGCCCCCTCGCTCGCGCAGGCGGACTCGACGGCACCGTCGTGGAACTGCCGCTCGAGCATCGCCTACGTCAACTCGGCCTTGCCCGCGCCGCTGAACCACGTCGATCCGTTCGCCGCGAACGGCGACGCACTGA
>JAOPZU010000264.1 GCA_025963955.1 Solirubrobacterales bacterium | reverse complement strand
CCACCGCCGGTGGCGTCGCGCGCCGCCTCCGCGCGGCCGGGCGCGGCGCTAGCCTGCGCCCCCATGGCCGTCCGGCGGAAGCAGGTCCGCAGCACCGTGCGCATCGGCCCCAAGGTCGAGCACGCGCAGCACGACGACGTCCTCAGCGCGCTGCTGGCCCTGCGCGAGCGCCTGGACGGCATCGGCGCCACGCGCGGGAGCACGTCGGTCTTCCGGCGTGAGCTCCCGCCGTCCGCACAGGTCGCCGCGCGCGGTGAGGTGCGCGGGAGCGGTGTCGCCGCCGGGATCGACGTGCGCGGGGACGGCACCGCCGAGGCGTGGACGGGCCGCTGGCGCCGTGAGGTCGTCGCGCGACAGCCGGGCGAGGACGCCTTCGCGGCGCTGGCCCGCGTGCTCCGCGGACCGGGCTGAACGTCCGGGCTCAGAAGGCCGGCAGCTGCAGCCCGGCGCCGTTGCGGGTCAGCCAGCGCTGCTGCTCGCGGTAGGCCGGCCGGTGCGTGGCGACGAGCGCCCAGAAGCGCGGGGAGTGGTCCAGGTGCACGAGGTGGCACGCCTCGTGCCAGACGACGTAGTCGAGCACGGCGGGCGGGGCAAGCAGCAGCCGCCAGTTGAAGCTCATCGCGCCCGACGAGGAGCACGAGCCCCAGCGCGTGCGCTGGTTGCGCACGGCGAGCGTCGTGTACGTCCGCCCGACCGCCGCGGCGGCCTCGTCCAGCCGCGGCGCGATCTCCTCGCGGGCCCGGCGGCGGTACCAGCGCTCCAGCGCGGGCCGCGGGTCCCCCGCCGGCACCCACAGCCGCAGGCCCTGCCCGTGGACCTGCGTGCGGCCGGCCTCCGGGACGAGCGTCAGCAGCGTCCCGAGGTACGGCACGGTGCCGGCCGGCGGCGCGGTCCGCCGCGCCTGCGAGCGCACCTCGGCCAGGCGCCGGGTGACCCAGTCGTCCAGCTGCCGCATGGCCTCCGCGGCGTCCCGCTCGCGGGCGCGCGCGGGCAGCACGACCTCCACCGTCGCGTCCGGATGGACCACGACCCGGACCCGCCGCGCCCGCGTCGAGCGGCGCACGCGGTAGGGGATCGGGGAGGCGGTGGGCACGGCGGATCAGGCTAGTAGGGTCGGCGGACCGTGCCCCGCTCGCTCGTCCCGCTGCCGCCCCAGATCGACGGGCCGTTCCAGGTCTTCCTCAACGGCGTGCTGCAGACGCCGGGTGAGGACTACCGGGTCGACGGCCGCACGCTCGTCTTCGACCAGGCGCTGCAGAAGGACAAGATCTCCGGCTGGCGTTGGTTCCTCGGGGCCTGGGGGGTCGGCACCTACCGCCAGAACGACTCGATCGACGTGCGCTACGAGGTGGGTGGGCGCCCGACCCTCGCCGAGGGCCTCGCGATCACCGCGATCGAGGAATGATGGACAGTCGTCGGCGCTAGGTGCGCCGCCAGGGCGCGTGCAGCTTGAGCGCGCTGAGGATCGCGCGGGTCGCCGGGGAGCGATTCAACGTGATGAAGTGGATGCCGGGAGCACCGCCCGCCAGCAGCTCGGCGCACTGGAGCGTCGCGTAGGCCACTCCGAACTCGGCGACGGCCTCGGGGTTCCCGCGCCGCGCCTCCAGCTCGCGCTCCAGGCCCGGCGGCAGCGAGGCGGCGGAGAGCTGCGTCATCCGCTTGACGCCGTCGATGTTCGTGATCGGCATGACGCCCGGGATGATCGGGACGTCGACGCCGGCGGCGCGCGCCCGCTCCACGAAGTCGAAGTAGTGGGCGTTGTCGAAGAACAGCTGCGTGATGAGGAACGTCATCCCCGCGTCGACCTTCGCCTTCAGGAAGGCGATGTCGTCCTCCGGTGAGGTCGCGTGGATGTGCGTCTCGGGGAACGCGGCACCGCCGATGACGAACTCGGGGTACTCGTCGCGCAGCAGCTCGACGAGCTCGCGGGAGTACTCGAGGCCGCCGTCGGTCTTCGTCCAGCGCTCCTGCCCCGCCGGCGGGTCGCCGCGAAGGGCGAGCACGTTCTCGATGCCGGCGTCGCGCATCTGGTCCAGCGTGCGGCGCAGCTCGTCCGTCGTGGCGTTCACGCACGTGAAGTGCGCCATGGCCTCGATGCCGTAGTCCGTCTTCAGGCCCTTGACGATGTCGATCGTCCGCTCGCGCGTGGTGCCGCCGGCGCCGTAGGTCACCGAGACGTAGTCGGGCTCGAGCGGTTCGAGCTCGCGAAGCGCCTGCTGCAGGTTCGCCTCCCCCTCCTCCGTCTTCGGCGGGAAGAACTCGAAGGAGAACAGCGGGTCGCCGCTGCCGGCCAGGATCTCGTCGATGCGCATCGCGGGCCAACCCTAACACGATCGTGTCAAGGTTGGCCGGGGTCCCGCTCAGGTGGCGGCCCAGCGCTCCGGGCCGTCGTCCTCGGCCGGGACCCGGCGCACGCGCCCGGCGATCTCCAGGTGCTCGAGGTAGCAGAGCGTCTCGGTGAGCCACCAGCTCGCGTTGAGCTCCGTGACCGCGTCGTCGTGGACGCGGGGCACGACGTCGAAGGCCGTGAGTGCCCCACCCTCGAGCGCATGTAGGTGGCGCTCCAGGTCCTCCGCGACGAGCTTCCGGTTGGCCTCGATGTGGGCCTCGACGTCGGTGAACGTCCGGCCGTGGCCCGAGAGGCAGAGGCGGACGTCGAGCGCGGCGACGCGGTCCAGCGAGGCGAGGAACTCCCCCACCGGGTCCGGCGACCAGCCGTGCTCGTAGTACAGGCTGATGCGCCCCAACAGGTGGTCGCCGCTGATGAGCAGGCGCCGCTCGGGCTGGTGCAGGCAGACGTGCGAGGGGGCGTGGCCCGGGGTCTCCACGACCTCCCAGTCACCGAGGTCGGTCCCGATCCTCACGCCGTCGACGAGCGGCCGGTCCGGGAGCACGATGCCCTTGACGCCACTCCCGCGCCCCTTGGCCGCGTCCTGGTAGGCCGCCAGCGGGGCGGCCGGGACGCCGGACTGCCGGGCGATCTCCAGGCGCCGCTCCAGCCCGCCCTCCGGGTCCTCGCCGTACTGCGTCTGGTGCTGGTGGGCCGGGTGCATCCAGAGCTCACAGCCCGAGCGCTCGACGATCGTCGCCGCCTGCCCATAGTGGTCGGAGTGGGCGTGGGTGCAGACGAGCAGGCGGACGTGCTCGAGCTTCAGGTGCACCTGGGCGAGCGCCCGCTCCAGGTGCGCCAGGGACCCCGGCTCGTGCATGCCCGTGTCGAACAGGACGATGCCGTCCCCCGCCGCGACGGCCCAGGCGTTGCAGTGGGGCACGCCAGGCCAGGGCAGCGGCAGGCGCAGGCGCCAGACCCCGGGGAGCACGCGCTCGCCGCGGCCGACTTCGCGCTTGTGGGCGGGAGCGGGCATCGGCGGTGAGTGTATGCGGAGGACGCGCGAGGCCGCCGGGTACGATCACCGCCATGGCCCCGACCCCCGCCGCTGTCGCCAAGCAGTACTTCGCCGCGCTCGCCGCGCGCGACGTGGACGGGATGGTCGCCTGCTGGCAGCCCGGCGGCCGCGAGTTCATCCGCGGCCAGATCGACACCACGGCGCCCGACGGCGTGCGCGAGTACTTCACCACGGTGTTCGCGGCGATGCCCGACTTCGACCTGCGCGTGCTGTCCAGTACGACGAACAAGGACCGCGCGGTCGTCCGCTGGATCGCGACCGGCACCTTCACCGGCGGGGACTTCGCCGGCCTCGCCGCCACCGGGTCCCGCCTGGAGCTCGAGGGCATCGACGAGTTGACGGTGAAGGACGGGCTCATCACCGAGAACAACGCCTATATGGACTCGATGGCCTTCGCGCGCCAGGTCGGCATGCTGCCCGCCGCGGGCTCCAGGGCCGACGCGCGGGTGCTCGGCGCCTTCAACGCCAAGACGCGCCTGGCGCGGCGGCTCGGTCCCGGTGCGCCCGAGCCGGTCGCCGACGGCGTGTGGATCGTCCGCGGCGGCTTCCCGCTGAAGACGATGAACGTCTACCTCGTGCGCGACGGCGACGGCGTGCTCGCCTTCGACGCGGGCATCAAGGCCATGACCAAGGGCATCGCCGCCGCGGCTGCGAGCCTCGGGGGGCTGACGCGGGTCGTCCTCGGCCACGGCCACCAGGACCACCGTGGCGCGGCCCCGGGCCTCGGCGTCCCGGTCCTCTGCCACCCGGCGGACGTCGCGATCACCGAGGGCGACGGCGGCTTCTCCGGCTTCGACTTCCAGAAGCTCAACGCGGCGGGCAAGCGGGTCTTCCCCGTGCTGCTCGAGCACTGGGACGGTGGGCCGACGCCCGTCGCCGGGACGATCCAGGAGGGCGACGACGTGGCCGGCTTCACCGTCGTCCACCTGCCCGGCCACGCCGACGGCCTGATCGCGCTCTACCGTGAGTCCGACGGCGTCGCGCTGAGCACCGACACCTTCTACACCGTCGACCCCCAGACCGGGATCAAAGGCAGGCCGCGCGTCCCGCACGCGGCGTTCAACCGCGACACCGAGCAGGCGCGCGCCTCGCTGCTGAAGCTCGCGGACATCGGCCCGCGGGCGTGCTGGCCGGGCCACGCGGACCCGCTCGTCGGGGACGTGGCCGGGCAGCTGCGGCAGGCCGCGGCCACGACGTAGACGATGGGCAAGCGCGCGCGCAGGCGGGGGAAGGAGGGCGGTGGCCCGGGCGCTGCCGCCGGGCCGACGTCGTTCGCCGACCTGGGACTCGACCTGGACCTCGAGGTCCAGGTCGAGGAGGGCGGGGCCGTCCCGCGCGAGCTCGACGGGGGCCGCGGGGTCCTGACGCTGCGCACCGCGATGTCGCCCGGCACCCGCACCGAGTACGCGGCCGTCCGGCGCGGGGAGCGGTCCTCGCCGTCCGCGGCGCGCGAGGACGCGTGGCACCGCGCGATCGAGTTCCTCTACGAGCGCCTGGTGGTGGGCTGGGAGGTGGCGGGCGTCCCGACGACCGGCCAGAAGGCCCTGCTGCAGCGCTTGCGCGTCGCCACACCCGCGGAGCGGATCGCGATCCGGGAGGCTCTCCGGGCCCACCTGGCCGAGCACCTTCCGGACGTCGAGGCGCCGTGAGCCCGCCGGCGCACCCGAGCATCGACCACGTCCTCCCGAGGAGCACCGCCGCCCCATGAGCACAGCCACGATCCGCGTCCCCGACCGCCTGCTGCTCGGGTCGGGTCCCTCCCCCGTGCCGCAGCGGATCCTCGACGCGCTGGCGCTGCCGACGATCGGCCACCTGGATCCCGCGTTCAGTGCGCTGATGGACGACGTCGCCGCGGGCCTGCGGAAGGCCTTCCGGACCGAGAACCGCGTCGCCCTCCCGGTCAGCGGGACGGGCAGCGCCGGGATGGAGTCGATGGTCGCGAACCTCGTCCGGCCCGGAGACCGCGTCATCTGCGGCGTCCACGGGCTGTTCGGCGAGCGGATGGCGGACGAGCTGCGCCGCCACGGCGCCGCGGTCGTGCGGGTGGAGGCGGAGTGGGGCCGCGCGATCCCGACGGAGGCGCTGCTCGAGGCGGCGTCCGCCCCGTTCGCGGCGATGTTCGTCGTCCACGCGGAGACCTCGACGGGCGTCGCGCAGCCGCTCGACGGCCTGGCGGACGCGTGCCGCACGCACGACGCACTGCTGCTCGTGGACTGCGTGACCTCGCTGACCGGCCACCCGCTGGACCTCGACGCGAGCGGCGTGGACGCCGCCTTCAGCGGCACGCAGAAGTGCCTGAACGCGCCGCCCGGCCTGGCGCCGATGACGCTCGGCGAACGCGCGCTGCCACGGGTCCGCGACGGCGAGGTGCCGTCCTGGTACTTCGACCTGTCGCTCGTGCTCGGCTACTGGCTCAAGGAGGCCGACGCCCCGCGGGCCTACCACCACACCGCGCCGATCAACCTGGTCTATGCCCTGGCCGAGGCGCTCGCGATCGTCCACGAGGAGGGGCTGGAGGCGCGCTGGGCGCGGCACGCCCGCGCCCACGACGCGCTGAAGGACGCCCTCGCCGTCCTCGGGCTGGAGCGCCTGGCCCCCGAGGGCGAGCAGCTGAGCTCGCTGCTGGCGGTGCGGCTCCCGGACGGCGTGGAGGACGCGCAGGTCCGCGTCCCGCTGCTGACGGAGGACGGCATCGAGATCTCGGGTGGCCTCGGGCCGCTGGCCGGACGCATCTGGCGGATCGGGGTCATGGGCGAGGGCGCGCGCGTGGAGCCGCAGGAGCGGCTGGTGCGGGCTTTGGCCGCCCGGCTCGGCGGCGACGAGACCGGCGCGGTGGACGCGCTTCACGCCGGGTGGTCGGCGTGACGTCCGAAGCTGATCTGCCGCACGAGGTGCTGCCGCCCAGCCCCGATCCGGCGCTCATGGCGGACCTGCTCGCGGGGTACTGCCTGGAGGTCGAGCACGGCCATCAGGTTCTCGTCCGCTCCACGACCCTCGCCGCGCCGCTGCTGCTCGAGCTGCAGCGCGCGATCCTGGAGCGCAGCGCGTGGCCGATCCTGCGGGTCGAGTTGCCCGGGCAGACGCGGGGGTACTACGAGCACGCGCAGGAGTGGCAGCTCGACGACTTTCCCGACCTCGCGCTGAGCGAGGCCAAGCGCGCCCACGCGCAGCTCGGGATCCAGGCGCCCGACGACGTGCACGCCCTGAGCGGCGTGGATCCGCGACGGCTGGCCCGGGCGCAGGCCGCGCGCCGGCCGCTGCGCGAGCACACGATGAAGAAGCGGTGGTGCTCCACGCTGTGGCCGACCCCGGCCGGGGCGACGCACGCCGGGATGCCGCTCGACGCCTTCGAGCGCTTCGTGGCGAGCGCCCTGTTCCTCGACCGGCCGGCGGGCCCCGTCGACGCGTGGCGTGAGCTCGGCCGCTTCCAGCAGGACCTCATCGCCCGCCTCAAGCCGGCGAAGGTCATCCGGATCGAGGCACCCGGCACCGACCTGACCCTCGACGTGCGCAAGCGGACCTGGGTCAACAGCGACGGCAAGCGGAACATGCCCTCGGGGGAGGTCTTCACCGGCCCGCACGAGACGAGCGCCAACGGGCGCATCCGCTTCACGATCCCGTCGTCGCCGTCCGGCGTGGACGTGCAGGGCGTGGAGCTCGAGTTCCGGGACGGCGTCGTCGTGGACGCCCGGGCCGAGGTGGGCGACGACTACCTCCAGCAGGTCCTGCGGACGGACGACGGCGCCCGCCGCGTCGGCGAGCTCGGGATCGGCACGAACTACGGCATCACCCGCCCGATCGGCGCGATCCTGTTCGACGAGAAGATCGGCGGCACCGTCCACGTCGCTGTCGGCCGGTCCTACCCCGAGACGGGCGGCAAGAACGAGTCGGCCGTCCACTGGGACATGATCTGCGACCTGCGCGGCGGCGGCCGCCTGACCGCCGACGGGGTCGTGATCCAGGAGAACGGGAGGTTCGCCTGAGGGCGAGGCGGGAGCGGGCGCCGGGCGAGCGCCGGGCGCCGGGCGAGCGGCGTCGTTTCTGTCCCCCCAGGGTGGTGCAAAAACGACGCCGCTCGCGGCGCCGTTCTCAGCTCGCCTTCACCGGGACCAGCCGCAGGTTCGTGCCGTTCGGGTTGATCGTCGCGCGCCACAGCCGGCCGCCCTGGGTGCCGCGCAGGCGCCAGCGCTGGCGCCCGGTGCGCCGCAGGACCTCGAGCCGCAGCTCGTCCACGGTGATGTCCTCGTCCGAGCGGACCCCGATGGCGCGCGCGATGACCGGCAGCGCGTTCGGGTTCAGGTAGGAGGAGAGGAAGGAGGGTGCGCCCGCCTGGTAGCGCAGGACCGTCACCTTGCCGCCCGCTCCGACGATCGTCATCCCGCGCAGCTTCTCCGGCTTCTTGCGGGCCAGCAGCTGCCGCGCGACGTCCCGGAACTGGGAGTCGTTCGGCATCAGCACGCCGTTGATCGCCTGGCGGTCGGAGGCACTGCCGTTCCCGGCACCGGCGATCGTGAGCGCCGCCGCGGTGACCGTTCCGGCGGCCGCCAGCAGCAGGAGCAGGACGAAGCCGCGCAGGAACCAGCGTCGCCAGCCCTGCGAGTAGCGGATGGGCGTGACGACGGGCGGCTCGGGGTGCTTGGGCAGCTCGGCGCCCATGGGCGCGACCTCCTCCTGCGCAGGCGTCTCCACGTCGGTCTCCATTCCGGGTCCAGAGTACGTCGTCACGGGGTCGGATGCGGTATCAGGGCGGTATCAGGACGCACGAAAAGCCGCCGGAACGCACGTCCGCCGGGCTCAAGAACCGGCTCCGGCGTGCCGATACGCGCACTCCATGCAGTTCACCCCGTCCCGCCGCCTGCGCTCGGTCCTCGGCCTCGCTCTCACCGCCGGCGCCCTCGTCGCCGCCACCCCGCCGGCCGCCTCGGCCGCGGTGCAGTGCGACGCCAGCGCGCTGCGCGGCACCGTCCTCGGCCAGGCGACGATCGAGCCCGTCACGGCCAACCGCGGTGCCGCGAGCTGCCGGACGGCCGCGGCCGGTGGCGCGGCCGCCGGGTCCGCGCTCAACGCCCTGGCCCTGCCGCTCGCCGCGAACGTCCTGGGCGCCAGCACCTACATCACCCCCGCCGGCACGCCGAACGAGAAGCAGGCCGTGCTGTCCCAGGGCGGCCTGGCGGCGCTCAGCGTCAAGGCGCTGCCGACGCTCCCGATCACGCTGCCGACTGCGGCCATCCCGGCCGGACTGCTGACGCAGTCGATCACCGTCCCGCCGCCGCTGAGCACCGTGATGGCGCTCGCCGGTCTGCCGACGGTCTTCACGATCGACCTCAAGCCGGCCGTCGACGCCCTGTTGCCGAACGGCCAACTTCCCAACGTCGAGCTGCTCAGCGTGGGTGCGGCCACCGCCTACGCGGGCGCGAGCTGCCGCAACGGAGCCTTCACCCCGTTCGGCGTCACGCAGGTCGCCGACGTCAAGGTCCTCGGTCAGACCATCCCGACGGACACGGCCGCCGAGCAGGCCCTGAGCCTGATCGACACCTCGAGCATCGACCTGAGCAAGATCGACATCACGAAGATCGTGCTCCCGCCCGCGATCGCGGGGGTCTCGGGGTTGCTGGTCAACACCGTGCTGACGCCGCTGCTCAACACCGTCATCAAGCCCCTCGTCACCGCCCTGCCGAAGGTCCCGATCCCGGGCACGGTCGCCAACCTCAAGATCACGCCGGCCGGCCAGACCGTCGCGAACGGCACGTTGACCCAGCGGGGGCCGCACGTCGAGGTCTCGATCCTCGGCCAGTCGATCGTCGACGTCATCCTCGGGGAGGCGACAATCGGCGGGACCGCCGGCGTCGACTGCACCCCTGTGACCACCCCGGTCACCGCCCCGGTCCCGGACGCCCCGACCAGCGCCGCCGACCTCGCGCTGGAGTGCACCACGCGGAGGCTCGTCCTCGTCGACGTCCTGCAGCAGGCAGGCCGGGTGAAGCTGCTCGGCGCGGCCGACCGCAAGCTCGTCGGCAGGACCGTGAGCCTGCGCCTGGCGGCGACCGGCAAGACGGTGGCGACCGCCAAGGTCGCCGAGGACGGCAGCTTCAGCGCGCTCGCGCCGCTGCCCGCCAGAGCGATCCGGAACACGAACGAGGCGCGCTACCAGGCCGTCCTGGGCCAGGAGAAGTCGCTCGACCTGAAGCTGTCGCGCCGCATGATCGTCTCGTCGCTGAGCTCGTCCGGCGGCACGGTGCGGATCGCCGGCCGGGTCATCCTGCCCCTGGCGCGCCCGCTGGCGAGCATCACGCTGACCCGCCGCGTGTCCTGCCGGAAGAGCGAGGTCGTCAAGCGCTTCAAGCCGCAGGCGAACGGGCACTTCTCGGTGAGCGTCGACGCCCCGGAGGGCACGACAGCCGCCGTCTACCGGATGAGCACGTCCGTCCGCCGGACCACGCGCAGCAACACGACCTCGCCGACGTTCACGCTGCCGCGCGGCGTGAACCTCGACCGCTGAGCGGCGACGGACGGCCGCGAACGGCCGCCCGCCCGCCGGCGGTAGGTTGGGCGCGTGACCCCCCAGCGCCGCACGAAGATCGTCGCCACCATCGGCCCGGCCTGCCGCGAGCCGGAGATCCTCGTCCGGCTCATCGAGGCCGGGATGGACGTCGCCCGGCTGAACTTCAGCCACGGCAGCCACGAGGAGCACCAGGAGACGGCGGACCGCGTGCGCGAGGCGGCCAACCGCGCCGGGCGTCCCGTCGCGATCCTGCAGGACCTGCCCGGTCCGAAGCTGCGCATCGGCGCGGTCCGGGACGGGAGCGTGGTGCTGCCCGCGCGCAGCGAGGTGACCGTCGTGTGCGGGCCCGTGGAGGGGAAGGTCGGCGACGAGTCCGTCCTCTACATGGACTGGGCGGGCCTGGTCGGCGCGATCGAGGTCGGCGAGTCGATGTACCTGGCGGACGGGCGCGTGCGCCTGCGGGCGACCGCGGTGCGCGAGGCGGAGGGCGAGATCGACACCGTCGTCGAGGTCGGTGGCGCGGTCGCCAGCCGCCAGGGGCTGAACATCCCCGGCCCGGCCGACGCGCTGCCCGCCGTCCCGGAGGAGGACCTCGCCCACCTGCGCGCCGGCATCGCGATCGGCGTCGACATGGTGGCGCTGTCGTTCGTCCGGCGGCCGGAGGACGTGACCTTCGTCCGCGAGCACACCCGCGTGCCCCTAATCGCGAAGATCGAGAAGCCGCAGGCCGTGGCCCGGGCGGAGGACATCCTGCGCGTCAGCGACTCGGTGATGGTCGCCCGCGGCGACCTCGGCATCGAGCTCCCGATCGAGGAGGTGCCAATGGTGCAGAAGCGCCTGCTCGCCCTCGCCGGCGCCCTCGCCCGCCCGTCCATCACGGCGACGCAGATGCTCGACTCGATGATCACCTCACCGCGCCCGACCCGGGCGGAGGTCGCCGACGTGGCCAACGCGATCCTCGACGGGACGGATGCCATCATGCTCTCGCAGGAGACGGCGGTCGGGGCCTACCCCGTCCTTGCGGTCGAGATGATGGCGTCGATCGCGCTCCACACCGAGCGCCACGCGCCGTACGCCGAATGGAACGAGAAGCGCGTGCACCGCGGCGCCAGCGACCCGTCCTACACCGTCGCGCACTCCGCCTGCCAGGCGGCGAGCGACCTCCAGCTCGACGCGATCGTGGTCCCGACGCTCTCGGGCCGCTCCGCGCGCCTGGTCTCCGCCCACCGCCCGGACGTCCCGATCTACGCGCTCTCCCCGGGCCGGGAGACCGTGCGGCGCTGCGGCCTCATGTGGGGCGTGCGCGCGGCGTCGATGGCGCGCTACGAGATCACCGAGGAGCTCATCGCCGGCGCGGCGGCGCGGGTCGTCGAGCTCGGCTGGTGCACCCCCGGGATGCGCGTGGGCATCACGGCGGGGCTGCCGAGCGGCCGGCCCGGATCGACGTCGCTCTTCCAGGTGCAGGTGCTGCCGGTACCCGGCGACACCTGGCCGGCGCGCCGGGCGGTCCGGCCCGACCTCTGAGGGGACCGGCCGGCCGGGAGGTTCGGCGGCACCTTTGGCCGGGTGGATCCACACCCGGACTCGAGGAAGTCGGCGAACTGACCGATGAGAGGGGACGGAGACCCGCTGACCGTGCCCCTCACCACAACCCTGCGCCCGCTGCTCGCCGGGCTGCTGCTCGTGCTCACCGCCGGTCTGTGCGCCTGCGGCGGCGGCGAGAAGCCCGCCGCCGCCTCCACCGCCG